>NZ_JAPZSR010000427.1:0-7461 GCF_027531875.1 Microcystis sp. LE19-84.1B
GGGGGTCAATTACCTAATTTTCAGGGAAAAAGTAGCTGAATTTCCCCCTGATCACTCCCATATCTGGTACTTTTGGATTTCAAAAAAGGCTAAAAGTCTTATCCAGCAAGGTTTTTAGATTTATTCAGCAGACCCTAATTATTCTAAAACATTATTAATGGAGTGCAACTGTCGAACCAGTGTCGAAAGCACGGCCACCGCCGCCGCCACCGGTGGGAACCGTGACAGATATATTGGTCGGACCGCCTTGTGAAGCTCGACCGATACCGAATCCAACCACGAAAGCGGTGATAACCCATCCCCAAAAACCACCTCGCATTCCGAGTTCTTCATTCGTTAGGTTTCTTAATTCATCGGTCGTTTGTAAATCATTGACTTTGATGTTAGCCATAATCGATTGATCTCATGTTTGAGGTTGACTAAACGCAATCATCCACGATACACATTCAAAACGCAAATGTATTTTGAAACTTAATTAACTTATTTTTGTCTCAAATTTGATCGGCAAGAATACTGCGATCAGTTGTACTTTAAGGTTATTGGCTCTTCTGGTTTCTGTGTGGAAACGAGGTCTATACTGATAGTTTCTTCCGCAAAATAGTCCTAAAAGTCTTGTCCGATAAGCATTTCACGACTCCATAAGCAAAAATTATCACACAAAGTCGAGAAGAGCCGGTTATTCTCTCAAAAATGTAGAATAACCTAGATTATATTTTTTGAACTTAAATGATTGTTTTAAGTTCAATTAGTCTTTAAAAATATCTTGTTTTTTCTTGCAAGGTTCCATAGTATTAAATTCAGAGAAGTAGCTCGACAAGCCTGACAACTCTTGCCAAGACTTTTCTGTTTATATAGTCAATTACGATCGCGAGCGTGTTCCCTAACCAATTCGCTCGTAATTATCCATTGAAAAAGCGGATAAAACTGATGAAATCTCTTCCGCACCAGACACCTACCCTTTGCCCTAGCGCACGAGAAAATTCCCCGGATAGCGTAATTTTCGGGATCGCAGCGGGAACCGTTGAGGAACCCCGCGTCGCCTATCTCCCGGAAATCCAACCCGTCACCGCAGAAATTCTCGCACTCGCTCAACCCGTCACCCCCACCGAAGTCTTCCGCTTCGCCGCGTCCTGCGCGGAAAAAGAATGCGTTCATTTCGATGGGAAAGATTGTCGCCTCGCGCACCGGGTGGCACAGGGACTCGCAGAAGTAACCGATATCCTTCCCCCCTGTCGAATCCGGCAAAACTGTCGCTGGTGGTTACAGGAGGGAAAAGCGGCTTGTCTGCGCTGTCCGCAGGTTGTCACTGACAACTATAATCCTTCCGAAACTTTCGTGAAGGTTGCCGAACCCGAATCTTAACCCTATTAAATAGGAGTCTAATTACCATGGCTAAAATTCATATTTCCGATCTACAGGTGAACTCTTTTCAAGAATCTCTTGAAACTGCGATCAATCGCGCGATCGAGACTCGAAACATTCAAGGCGGTAAATTATCGTTAACAACACTAGGAATAATTTGGCCGCCCATCATTATCGGAATGATCTTCCCACCACTCTCGAATATTAAGCAAAGACCCATTTTATAGCGGTTTTCAGTCTAATAAGGTATAGTAAATTCCTTGATAGATAGGCGTTTCAGCGTTTCAATCGGGACTCACTTCTGTGAAAACCGCTATAACCGCCTATCGTTAGATTAGCTGAATCTCCCCCAACCCCTCCTCGCCCCACCGAAGTCGGGAGAGTTGGGGGGTGTTGCCTCTTGCAAGAGTGCCTCATCTCCACAAGCAATTTCAATGCTGAACAGCTTATCTACCAACCGTATCCTCCCGTCACTCTCAAATTCTAACAGGAGTTAACTTATGGCTCTCGAACAAGTTCACGCTTTTTATCAAAAAGTCGCCTCCGATGAATCTTTTCGTTCCCGAATCCAATCGGTGAACAGTAAAGAAGAATGTAGCGAGATCGTCAAAGGTGCGGGGTTCGATTTCACACCACAGGAATTCGAGGAATACACCGCACGACTTCTAGAATCCGATCGCCCCGATGAAGAAGTTACAGATTTAAGCGAGGAAGATTTAGCGGCGGTCGCAGGTGGATTTATCGGCAGTTTTCGGTGGCCCCCCATAATGTTGTATGGTGGGCCACCGAAGCGCGATCTACTTCTATAGGACTACAGAATCCTTCGACCGATGTACGGATTACCGGCAGATCGTCTCGTGGATTTCTAATTCCAACCGACTCATAAATTTTATCGAGTATTAAACCTAGTAAGGAGCTAATCATGTCTTTTGATCGCACCCCGAACTTTACCGAAAAACTAGCAACCGATCCCGATTTTCGTTTAAAGGTTTTGGACGAAATCGCCAACGATGACGAACTAAAATTCCTGACTGAAGAGGATATTAAAGCTATCTTTGGTGGTAATCGTAGTAAGCATCAAGATAAACAACCGTACGGAAGTGTTCGTCCACTTTAGCCTAGTAGTTATCTATAGACACGCCCATGACCGAATACCGTCGCATCAGCTACGCCGTCTGGGAAATTACCCTAAAATGTAACCTCGCCTGTCAGCATTGCGGTTCCCGCGCCGGCCATACCCGTAGCCACGAACTTACGACTGAAGAGGCCCTCGATCTCGTCCGTCAACTGGCCGAAGTGGGGATCAAAGAAGTCACCCTGATCGGGGGAGAAGCCTTCCTCCGTCCCGACTGGCTCGATATCGCCCGGGCGATCACCGACGCGGGCATGATCTGCGGTGTCACTACCGGCGGCTACGGCATCACCCTCGACACCGCCCAAAAGATGAAAGACGCGGGGATCAAAGTTGTCTCCGTCTCCGTGGACGGATTAGAAGCCACCCACGATCGCCTGCGGGGGAAACCCGGTTCTTGGCAATGGGCATTTAAAACCATGAGCCACCTAAAACAAGCCGGTATCCCCTTCGGTTGCAATACCCAGATAAATCGTCTTTCTGCCCCCGAATTCCCCCGAATCTACGAAAAAATCCGCGATGCGGGCGTATTCGCCTGGCAGATCCAGTTAACCGTCCCGATGGGGAACGCCGCCGATAACTCGGAAATTCTCCTGCAACCCTACGAACTCCTAGAACTATACCCGATGGTCGCCCGTGTCACCGAGCAAGCGCGACGCGAGGGGGTAGACGTACAACCGGGCAACAATATCGGCTATTACGGCCCCTACGAACGTTTATTGCGGGGAGGGGATGCGTGGACATTCTGGCAGGGCTGTAGTGCCGGACTGGCGGCACTGGGTATCGAGGCCGACGGAGCGATCAAAGGCTGTCCCTCCCTTCCCACCGCAGCCTATACCGGGGGCAATATCCGCGATCGCTCCCTGCGCCAGATTATTGAAGAGGCCGAAGAACTGCGCTTCAACCTCGGTGCGGGAACCCCGAAGGGAACCGATCATCTCTGGGGATTCTGTAAAACCTGCGAGTTCGCCGAACTCTGCCGCGGTGGTTGTAGTTGGACGGCTCATGTTTTCTTCGATCGCCGAGGCAATAACCCCTACTGTCACCACCGAGCATTAAAACAAGCGGAGAAGGGAATCCGAGAGAGATTCTACCTCGATCGCCCTGCAGCGGGAATTCCCTTCGATAACGGCCAATTCGCGCTGGTAGAAGAACCCTTCTATTCTCCCCTAGCCAATGATCCCCTCGCCTTCAGTGCCGACGCGATCCAATGGCCAGAAAGCTGGCAAAACAAAACCCCCGTACTCACCCCCACAATCTAACCATGAACGAGAACCCGAACCCTATCCCCCCCATTCTACCCCGATCGGCGTGGGAGAGCCAGATCGCCTATCTCCGGGCTGTATTCCGGGCGAAAAAAGCGCTAGATGAAATTGAACGAATTCAGAACGAGAAGACATGAACGCTCGCTCTAATCCGCATCCACTAACTCCTTATCCCTCACTGAATCGCCTGTTTTAAACTACGACAGAATTCTTCGAGGGATTTTAACCCATCGCTGGGGGAATTATCGGCTAGACGTTTAACCATGGCACTGCCGACAATTACTGCGTCAGCCCCCCAGTTTTTCACCTGTAGTGCCTGTGTCGGGTCAGAAATGCCAAATCCTACCCCCACGGGTTTATCGGTGACAGAACGGATAGAATCGAGCAATTCCTCCACTCTGGTGGCCACTTGCTTCCGCATTCCCGTCACTCCCGTGACACTAACCAAATAAATAAAACCTTGAGATTGCAGTGCGATCGCTTGTATTCGTTCCGGGGGACTGGTCGGCGCTACCAATAAAATCACCTCAATTCCCTTAGCGGCAGCCGGTTGCAGCAGACTTTCCGCTTCCTCTAGGGGTAAATCGGGAACCACCAAACCACTCACCCCGGCTGCTTTTATTTGGTCTAAAAAGACATCTATCCCGCGATGATAGATGGGATTATAGTAAGTAAAGAGAATAATGGGAGCTTTCACCTCTCCCTGGGCATTTTTGACGATTTCTAGCACATCTTCCAACTTGACACCCCGATTTAAAGCGCGGGTGGCCGCCGCTTGAATAACCGGACCATCCGCAAGAGGATCGGAATAGGGAACCCCCAACTCGATCAGATCGGCCCCTGCCCGGTCTAAAATGCGTAAAGCTTGGGCAGTGGTAGATAAATCGGGATCACCAGCAGTAATAAAGGGAATTAAGGCACAATTCCCCTGGGAACGGAGAGAACGAAAACACTCGGAAACAGCAGTCATCGAAAATTACTGGAGACATAAAGCACCGTCTATTATCTCATGGCGGGGAATAGCTCACCGCCGGTCGCCACAAGCTCAGGTAAAGAATTTTTCAAGTAATACTTAAGAAATATTGACAAAATAGCGATCGAGGGTAGAATGAGCGCAGTCTGATAGTTTTGAGAAAATCTCTTCTATAAACTGGTTTTCATTCCGCTTTTTCCGGTACAAAATAGGACTACTGCCCGATTGGGTTTCGTATAATCAAACACCATATATCTATGTTTTCCATTTACATTCTCACCCATAACGAAGAAATTGATATTGCCGCCTGTGTGGAATCGGCACTTCTATCCGATGATGTGATTGTGGTTGACTCCTACAGTAGCGATCGCACAGTAGAGATCGCTTCTCGTTATCCAGTGCGCGTGATTCAGCATCAATTCGAGAGTCATGGTAAACAAAGAACTTGGATGTTAGAAAATATCGAGACTAAATACGATTGGGTTTATATTCTCGAAGCAGATGAAAGGATGACACCCCAACTGTATGCAGAATGTCTGCGTGCCACTCAACAACAGGAATTTACTGGTTTTTATGTGGCCGAAAGAGTTATGTTTATGGGAACTTGGATCCGTCGCAGCACCCAGTATCCTCGTTATCAAATGCGTCTATTTAGAAAAGATCAAGTCTGGTTTAGCGATTATGGTCACACGGAAAGGGAAGAATGTCGAGGAAAAACCTCTTTTTTAGAAGAAACCTATCCCCACTATACCTGTAGTAAAGGTTTAAGTCGTTGGATTGAAAAACATAATCGTTACTCTACCGATGAAGCAGCAGAAACTCTACATCAGTTGGCTAACGGTGGTGTTAGTTGGAAAAATTTATTTTTTGGTGAAACTGAAGTAGATAGACGGAGAGCTTTAAAAGATTTTTCTCTACGATTGCCTTTTCGTCCCCTGCTTCGTTGGTTTTATATGTATTTTATCTTGGCGGGAATTCTCGATGGTAAAGCTGGTTTTGCTTGGTGTACTCTGCAAGCTTTTTATGAGTATTTGATCCTCTTAAAAGTGGCAGAAATGAAACAGGGTTTACCCACTCCCCCCGAAGTGAGAAATCGTTTTCATCCTCCGCAAAATGGTGACAATCTTAATTCCCATAGGTCTAATTTCGTCTCCCTGAAAGGAAAGGCCGATTGACATTCAACCATTATTAATCAGTCAGCAATCACCTAACAACAACCTAGAGATAAAAAGCAATCCAGACCCATTTTTTTATTAGCCGTGACATCAATTTCACGGCCGTTGTCTTATGTCAAGCTGTACTGTCTTTAAGCTGCCTATTGGGATTTTAGCACAAATGCTCAAACTCCCCACTTCCCCACTTCCCCACTTCCCCACTTCATAATTCCCTCTCCCCGATTAATAACGGATGCGAGGATCAATGTAAGCATTGATTAAATCGATCAAAATACTGGCAAAAACCACTATTGTCGCAAAAAAAGCCATTAATCCCTGCACTGTTGGGTAATCCCGCAGAGAAATCGCTCGATATAACTGATTTCCCAAACCCGGCCAAGAAAAAGTAACTTCCGTCAAGACTGCACCACCTAAAAGAGCCGCAAAAGTTAATCCTAAGACAGTAATTACGGGAATTAGGGCATTTTTCAGCGCATGGGCGATCATAATCGTTTTTTCTGGTATTCCTCTCGCTTTTGCCGCATCTACATAGTCCGCTTGCAAAGTTTGTTTCAGATTAACTCGCACCATCCGTTCAAAAATCCCACTCAAAAGAATGCCGAGAGTAAAACTAGGTAAGGCTAGATAATACAACGCCGTAGGCAACTTATCTAGTTGTAGAGTCATCAGACTATCAAAGGTGTATAAACCCGTAATTGCCTGCGGTGGAGTCTCACTCAAAGGAAAACGAGTCCCCAAAGGAAACCAGCGCAACTGTACCGCAAAAATTAGCTGTAAGAGCATTCCCACCCAAAAAATCGGCAAGGAATAGGTTATCAGTCCAAATAAACGTCCCCCCGCATCTAGGGAGGTATCCGGACGGGAAGCGGTGATAATTCCCAATCCGACTCCCACTATCACCGCAATTAGCATTCCATAAAAAGTTAGTTCCACCGTCGCTGGAAAATGTTTAGCAATAATCTCCCATACCGTCACCCCCTTACTGGTTAAAGAGTCTCCTAAATTGAGGTGCATTAGATTGAAAATATAGTCTAGATACTGGAAAAATAGGGGTTTATTCAGTCCTAACTGTTCTCTTAGGGCATTTTTGGCACTTTCAGGGGCGCGGTTGCCTAAAATCGCATCCGTGGGATCACCAGGAGCAACACGCATCAGCAGAAAAACCACCGTCACGATTGTCCATAACATCAAGGGAGCTAGGAGTAAACGCACCAGTAAATAGGATTGTAAAGCAGCGCGGCGAGACATGAGGGCTTTCCGATCAGAAAATACATTCTCAAGGAACCATACCCCAAAAAGGACCGAGCGATCGAGAAAAAATTAAGCTGAGGGAATATTTAGTACAAGTAAACTAAAGTAGCGGCACCGACAGTTCTGAGCAAGGGACTACCAAAAACCCCTAAAGGCTAAAAAGCTTACGGAGCAAGGGATAGAAAAAAGATCAAAAAATTTTGCCAAAAGGGGTTGACAAACTTAGGGAAGTTAGATACATTGGTAAATGCGCGGTTGAAGCGAAGCGAAAGCGAAGCGAAACAAACGACGCTGGAACCTAGA
>NZ_JAPZSR010000148.1:0-28361 GCF_027531875.1 Microcystis sp. LE19-84.1B
AGCCTTAATTAAATTAGAATGTTCTAACTTTCTGGCATTTTGTAACTCATTTAATTTATCATCGCTACTTTCGGGGATAACTTTAATGGCAACTTCTTGAACCGATGTATTTCTGACCATTTCACTAGCATGAAATACACCACCAAAACCACCCGCACCAAGAAACTTATTAAGACGATAAGAGTTTATTCGTTGCCCTTCTAACATCTTCATCATTTGTTCTAGCATAATAATAACTCCACGATTTAAAATTACCTATAATCATTGCAGCAAATTCGCCCCAATCAAACCGACTCGATCAAATGCTCGATGTCCGATTCTAACGAACCAAATTTGAGCATCGGTCAATCGGGTTAAAAGTTGATTTGGAAACTGTGAGGATATCTTTGGCTAATTCAAAAGCACCTGTTTTGATATCAATAACTACAATCTTCCCATGATTGTCCTTCTCAACCTGCTGACGCACCTGAGACTGATAGATTTCCTGTCCACGTCGGACAAATTTTTCTTTGTTATAGCAAGGGTGTTGTAATGTCATTAGTTAGACCCTGTTGCAACCTTTGTCCCTCTATTTTAATCTAGGCTTTCAGCTTTGCTGTCAGTGGGGAATAATAGTCACCCCACTCCCCCAAAAATATTAAGAGATGTAACTATTTATGCCTAACCTAGAAAGTGATTACTCAACAGGGGTGAGATCAGGATAGTCTAGATCGAGCAGTCAGATAGATGTTTAGTTAAATTCCTACTTCAGATATGTCCGTTTCTAGTCCTCCTCGTTCCCTGCGTATCGGTTCGCGTAAAAGTCAGTTAGCCCTAGTACAAACCTATTGGGTACAGGCAGAATTGAGTAAACACCACCCCCATCGACAGTTTGAGGTGGAGACGATGAGTACCCAAGGCGATAAAATTCTCGATGTGGCCCTGGCGAAAATCGGTGATAAGGGTTTATTTACCAAAGAATTAGAAGTGGGAATGTTGGATAGATCGATCGATCTTGCCGTCCATTCTCTCAAGGATCTGCCCACTAATTTGCCCGAAGGCTTAATCTTGGGTTGCGTCACCGAAAGAGTTAATCCGGCCGATGCTTTGGTGGTAAATAGCCAAAACCAAGACTATCAATTAGACACTTTACCAGAAGGTGCGGTGGTGGGGACTTCTTCCCTGCGGCGATTGGCCCAGTTGCGTTACCATTATCCCCATCTGACTTTTAAGGATGTGCGCGGCAATGTTAACACCCGTCTGGCAAAACTGGACGCGGGAGAATACGACGCGATTATTCTGGCAGTAGCGGGATTGGAAAGGTTAGGATTAGGCGATCGAGTTCATCAGGTTATTCCGGCGGAAATTTCTCTCCATGCGGTGGGACAGGGTGCTTTAGGGATAGAATGCCGCGATGGAGATCCGGAGGTTTTGGAAGTCCTAAAAGTGTTGGAACACGCCCCTAGTCGCGATAGATGCTATGCTGAACGCGCTTTTTTACGCGAGTTGGAGGGGGGTTGTCAAGTTCCCATCGGAGTCAATACGGCGATCGAGGATGGTATCCTAACTTTAACGGGTATGGTGGCCAGTCTCGACGGTAAGCGTCTGATTAAGGACTCGGTTAGCGGTGATCCTAGCCATGGGGAAGTCTTAGGACGAGATTTAGCCCATAAAGTGCGCGAGGCTGGTGCTGGGGAGATTTTAGCCGAGATTTTCGCTGAAGTGGGCCGATAATCAGTTATCAGTGATCAGTTATCGGTTATCAGTCTTAAGTAGGGTTGGCTGAATAAATCTAACCTTTTCCGCCGGGATGATAGAATTGCCTTTCGGAGTCAGGAAATTGTACAGGATATGACGATTTTGAATTAAAACTAAAGTTGCGATCGCTAAGAGAAAATAACCAAAACCTTTTTGTAACTGTTTTGCGGACACAAACTGTCCCAGATAGGAACCGATAAGAGTACCGAGGGCAGCCGCAAAAGCAAAGGATAGGGTTAACTGCCAATCGACGCTAATATGTCCTAAATAGCCCAGTAATCCGGCTACAGAATTGAGGAAAATAATCAGCAGGGAAGTAGCGATCGCCTGCACCATGGGGATTTTACCCAATAATACCAGCGCGGGAACGATAGCGAAGCCTCCCCCAACCCCAACTAATCCCGTCAGGACACCCACAGCAATTCCCTCGCTCATTAACCAGAGCCAGCAATATCGGAACACTGGTTGGGGGTAGAGATTCAGATTTTTTTGCCGATCGCGGGCTTTATAATCAGGATTATCTATCTGTGTTGATCTACTAATCATAAAGGCTGCTGCTATTACCATTAGTGTTGCAAACAGGAGCATCTGGAAGGTGGCAGTGATTAAGGGTAATGTGGCTAATCTTGCTCCCAAAAAAGCCCCTACCATCGTCGCAGAACCGAAGATAAAAGCAGTTTTTAAGTTAATGTTGCCTTTTTTCCAGTGGGGAATCGTGCCGAGTAAACTGACACTACCGATGACTAGAAGCGTCATAGCGATCGCCGATTTGGTCGGTACTCCCATCACATAGACTAGAATCGGTAATGCTAGTACAGAACCTCCTCCTCCCAGCAATCCCAGACTAATCCCCGTACAAACGGCTA
This sequence comes from Microcystis sp. LE19-84.1B, assembly GCF_027531875.1. Lineage (NCBI taxonomy): Bacteria > Bacillati > Cyanobacteriota > Cyanophyceae > Chroococcales > Microcystaceae > Microcystis > Microcystis sp. LE19-84.1B. Next base: position 2,604 of record NZ_JAPZSR010000148.1, read on the forward strand.
ATAAATGTCCAATTAACCAAGTCATTTCAGTTATCAGTTATCAGTTATCAGTTATCAGTTTCTGAAGGCAACAGGCCCCAAGTAAAGAATCTGACAATTCTCCTACCTAAAAAGAAGGCTAGAAACTAAGTACATCTTAGGTTTTAGATTCGGCCCTTGTTATCAGTTATCAGGAAATCATATTTTATTATTTACTGGTTACTGATTACTGATGACTGATTACTGCTTACTGATGGGGTTGATTATAGGGAAGTTTAGCCAGAAGCATAGCTAAAGCACAGGTATTACTAATCCCTGCAAAAACTAGACCAGAACCGACAAAACCGCTTAAAATCAGGAACCAAGGCGAGAGAAAGGCTCCTAATACTGTTCCGAGGACTACTAGGGAACCAGCGACGATCTGCACCTGACGAAATAGGCTAATTGGCGCATTTTGGTCTTTTTCGGTGGCATAACCCGCACTTTTCCAAGTATTTAAGCCGTTTTTAAGCTGGGCAACTTGGCTAAATTCTGCCGCAATCAGTTTTTGTGCTGCTACAGTGGATCTGCTGCCGGAATTACAGTAGAGAACTAGGGTTTGATTGGGGTCAAAAGCGATCGAATCGGGGTTAAAACTGGAAAGTGGTACTAATTTCGCCCCTGGAATGCGATCGCTGGCGTACTCCCCCGGTTCTCGCACGTCAATTAAGCAAACTTCTCGGCGCTCAATTAAGTTTTTTAAAGTATGGGCATCAAATTCTAGCAATTTTGCTTGATTTGTGGTACTGGTCATCTAAAACAACTCCTAAATTGCCGCGGCCTCGACTATACCATTTTTCTAAAGTAATGGCAGAGATGGTTAATTTTCCTCACCCCCAACCCCTCTCCCAGAAGGGGAGAAGGGAGTAGGATGCCTGCCACGAATAAAGAAAAAATGCTATTACTATCTTTTATAACTCAATAACTATACTACCATATAGCTATAAATTTGTAGGAGACCTCTGGCAAGATTAATTTTTGGGCTTTATCTCATTGTCGAGTCAAGAGGCAAAAATACAAATAAAGCGAGAACTGTCGCTCTTGCAGTTCCCGCTCTATTATTGTTGGAGTATCTAACTCCCAAATATGGAGTTAAATTAGTACAACTCTTCTTCTTTGTGGGTGACGATCACACAGTCAGAAGTAGGATAGGCGACACAGGTGAGGACATAACCCGCTTTAATTTGATCGTTATCTAAGAAGGATTGATCGGATTGATCAACGCTACCAGATTCGATTTGACCAGCGCAACTAGAGCAAGCACCAGCACGGCAAGAAAAGGGTAAATCTAATCCTTGTTCTTCTGCTGCCTCGAGAATATATTCATTATCGGGAACATCAATTGTCTGGTCGCCATCGGGTGTTTTCAGGGTGACTTTATAAGTGGTTGTCTTTGTTTTCTTTGCCATAGCTTGTTCCTCAGTCTCAAAATGCCTTTTCTCGCCGTTTAAACTGAACGGGTCGAATGAGTTTTCCTTTTGATACTACAGGAAAATTTACCCGGCTCAACTTACCATTAGTAATGACAGCCTTAAATAAACTTAAAATAATATTTACTTATCTCTTAGGTAAATAACCCCCGATAGTTGTGGATCAATCGTTAAATAATCTCATCAATCTTTAGGTAATAAGTAGTCATGCAAAATAAATTTCCTAGTGAAGATAGGCAAGGAGCAAAAGCTTGATCGAAATGTGTAATTAATTTTGCTTAGGTACTTAAGTAGGGAGGCACAATTATTTGTAGGATGGGTTAGCGGTAGCGTAACATAATCGGGCGTTGGGTTTCATGCTTCAACCCAACCTACGTTCATCTTATATTTAATTCCACCCACCTACTTAAGTGGTTTTTTAGCTATCAGCTAGAAAAGATAAAAGTCAAGAGTTGGGAGTAGCTGAGATGCAGAATAAAAAAGCTTAATCCTGCAAAAAAGCGAGGGGATAACTCATATTCTCAGCAAAACCCAAGATACCTCCATCGCGATGCCCATAGATTGACATACTCCCACCTTCAAGCTACGCTGTGACGGGGGATTCTTTCCAGATCACTATCGGAAATTCCTTGTTCAACGAGACAGCTTAGATTCTCAATGTCTCCATTAAGAATCCAGAGGCCGGACTCTCCCCCCCCCCCTTGCCCCCCCGACGTCGGGGGGGTTGGGGGGGGTTTCTGTTTGCCCAACAGTACCGTTGAGATGATTTCCCAAATATTTCAACCCTTTTTTAAGAATATTTATTGCTGCATTATGATCCCTATCTATGACTGTTTGACAGTTAGGACATTGATGAGTTCTAGTGCTTAATGTTTTTTGAACTCTCGTACCACAAACTGAACAATCTTGAGAAGTAAAATGCGGTGGTACAGCAACACAGACAATCCGATAAATCTTGGCAAAATAATTCAACCATTCGGTGAATTGATACCAAGAAGCATCACTAATTGACTTGGCCAGCTTACGGTTTTTGACTAAGTTTCTTACCTTTAAAGCTTCATAGACTACCAGATCATTAGACTGGACTAACGCCAAAGCGTCTTTAATTGCTTTGTCTTTACGTTGTCTTGATACTTTCAGGTGAAGCTTGGCAACTTTTATTCGTTGCTTGTGATAGTTTTTAGACTGTTTCTTTCCTTGACGAAATCGTTTTGATAATCTCCTTTGTGCTTTTTTCAGTCGTTTTTCTGACTTTCTTAAATAACGTGGATTCTCTACAGTATTACCTTGAGCGTCGGTATAAAACTCTTTTAACCCTAAGTCAATTCCTGTTATTTGTCCCGTTGGTTTATGGTATTCTTGCCGTTCTACATCCACGAGAAACTGACAATAATAACCGTCAGCACGTCTAACAACTCTTACCCGTTTAATCTGTTGTTCTGAGTAATAAACCAATGTCTTTTGACTACACCATAAATCAAATTCTCCTGCTTTAAAGCCATCAGTGAACTTGATTTTACGTCTATCATCAGATAGTTTGTAGCCTGTTAGTTTATACTCAACCGAACGACTATGCTTTTTGAACCGAGAAAAACCCTTTTTGACCGGTATCTTAGCATGACAATTATGGTAAAACCTAGTAATTGATTGCCAGGCTCTATCAGCAGCCGATTGACGAGCTTGAGAGTTTAATTTATTAACCCAAGGGGTTTCTTTATTGTTAGCTAGTACCGCACAAAGCTTTTGGAGGTCATTGCGGGTTGTTCCTTTATTTTCTATCCAATAACGAACACAAGAGTTACGCACAAACTGAGATGTCCTAATTGCTTCATCTAGTCTTTGGTATTGTTCTGGTGTCCCGTTTTTTAACTTGGCTTCTACGACTAGCATCGATTAATCCTCGACCCTGGATAAGTTAAGTATAACACAGTTTACCTACAAATGGTAGAATTAAAATCGTGCTTCGCAGTCAATATCCTGGTCGGATTTCATCCCCCGCAAAGGTTGATGTCTTGTCGAAAAATTTAGCGGGGGCATTCATCCGACATTTTAGGTAAATTTCCTTGATTATCAAATAAAAAAGTCCCTCCCCGTTGGCTGAGATAACTACTATCGGGGATATATGTTGACCAATTGCCCAAAACTTGACCCATATTACGCAGTCTCAGGGTGGCTAATTCAAAAGGTCGCTGAAAACCTTGACCCCCGGCAAGATTGAATAGGGAACCCCGGAAAGGTGGTAAAGGCCGCGCTTGTATTGTTTCCTCCTCGGCAATTAATTGGGGGGCTTTGCGATCGCCACGATAACCCCGCAGCACTTCGGCCAGAGTCCCCGGACTACCCACACCCGCACACATCAAAATTAGATTTAACCAGGCATTTTGCCCGGGAGAAAATCCAGGTAATTTTAACGATAAACCCCGATAAAGTCCTAATAAATTGTGTAATTCAGCTTTATGGTCAACAAAAAGCCAATCTTGCCGAAATTTCGTATATTCAGAGAATTTTAAACCTGAATTGCGATCGCCGATCCCGATGGCACGAATGGTGATCCCGGCATTTTGCCAAAGGGCCGCCTCTTTTTCTAACCACCAAGCGTATTCGAGACTGTCAAAATCTCCCAATTGCGGCCAAACAAGAATTAAAAGACGTTTATAGTCGGCACAATCGCTTAAAATTGGCACTATTTGCCCATCGCTGACCCTTTGGCGTTGAATTGTTGAAAATATCTCATAGATGCTGCTCATCGGTAAATTTCTCCTAATAAAACCTCCTCTTTTGCTCCCGTGACTTTCGGTAAATTACCCGGGAAATTGTGCCAGCGCCAATAGGCCAAAAGAGCAAAAGCGATCGCTTCTTTAAAATCGCTATTTAATCCTACCTCATCAGTGGTCAAAAGCTTGACATTTGACCCCAAATGTGCTAAGAGTCGTTGCCGCAGGTAGGCATTACGAGCGCCACCACCGCAGAGCAGCACTTCCGCAGGCATTTCTGGCAAAAAAGTTTGATAGCTGTGGGCGATCGAAATGGCGGTTAAATCGGTTAAACTGGCCAACCAATCGGCATCACTGAGGGAATAAGCTTGGGCATCCAGGCGCAATTGGGCTAGATAGGCGGGGCTAAATAACTCTCTGCCAGTGGATTTAGGGGGATATTGTTGAAAATAAGGCTCCTGTAGCCATTTATGAACCAATTCGGAGCAGGGTTGACCCTGAGCCGACCATTGACCGTTATGGTCGTAGGTTTGTTGGCCTTGGCTCAAAAATTGTACGGCCAAATCGATGAGGACGTTGCCGGGGCCAGTATCCCAACCGAAAATTTTTTGCTGCCAATTTTCCCTTTGTCGGGGGGGTAGATAGGTTAAATTGCCAATACCGCCGATATTTTGGACGCAGCGGGTTTTGGTGGGGTGAGAAAGCAGATAAGCGTCAATTTTCGGCACTAGGGGCGCACCGTGACCAGCTTGGGCGATATCGGCAGCGCGAAAATTGCTAATGGTGGGAATACGGGTAATTTTTGCGATCGCTGCTCCCCGTCCTAATTGTACCGTGTAACCGAGGCGATCGTTTGCGGGGGGTCGATGAAAAACGGTTTGACCGTGACTGCCGATTAATTGGGCTTTTGGGGCTTCTTTTTGGATATTTAAAGCGGCACGGGCGAATTCTGCGGCGATATCATCATCTAAGCTGGCTAAAGCTTCAAGGTCGAGCTTTTCTCCCCCACAGACTTGTAAAATTGTCTCGCGTAATCGGGGGGAATAGGGATAGGTTTCTCCAGCTAATAACTGCACCTGTGGAGATTCCACTGTACCGCTAATCTCCACTAAAGCGGTATCGATACCATCCACCGATGTGCCACTGATTAAACCGATAACTAACAAGTTTTTTCCCTCAACTGTCGATTGTTGATTATTTTATCCCCCCCCGACAATAGTAACAATTTCTAATTTATCCCCCTCCTTGATTTCCGTGTTTTCCCAATACTGACGATGGAGGATTTCCCCGTTATATTCCACGGCAACTAACCGAGGATTCATGCCCAAATTTTCTAACATTTGCCCTAGTTTAGTTGCGGGTAAACAGGTTTGAGTTTTGCCGTTAATTTGCAAGGTTATTTCTGACATGGATTTGGATATGAACGAATCAAGTTAATCGGAGGAGACAGGAGACAGTATTCAGGAGACAGGAGACAGGAGACAGGAGACAGGAGACAGGAGACAGGAGATTATTTTTATTTATTCTTTCCACACCCTACACCCTACACCCTACACCCTACACCCCACTTCCCACTTCCCACTTCCCACTTCCCTACTTTAATTGGGTTAATAATTGTTGGGTGATGACCTCGGGGTGCTGCGCTTCCATGATGGCCCGGACTACAGCTACCTGTTGCGCTCCTGCCTCTAAAACCTCTTTAATGTTACTACTATCAATACCACCGATCGCAAACCAGGGTAAAGGGCAATTTTCCCGCGCATAACGGACGTATTCCAATCCTGCGGGGGTTTTTCCTGCTTTGGTGGGGGTGGCATAAACCGGCCCGACTCCCACATAATCGGCCTTTTCTTGGATTGCTTTGGCCATCTCTTGGGGATTAGTGGTGGACCGGCCGATAATTGCCCCAGGACCGAGAAATTGCCGCGCTAGGGAAATCGGTACATCCTGTTGACCGAGATGAACACCATCGGCATGAATGGCCTGAGCAATATCGACGCGATCGTTCATAATAAATAAAGCATCGTAACGGTGGCATAACTCACACAGTTTAGCGGCCTCTTCTAAACGAATCGTATCAGCGGCGGTTTTATGGCGGTACTGCACCAATTTTAAACCCCCTTTTAGGGCTAATTCGACGATTTCTAGCAGATTTTCGGCGGGAGAAGTGACTAGATAGAGGGGAGATGCTTGCAGTTTTTCCAGAGGTGGCGAGATTAATAGTTTACTCTCTAGCTGATAAACCCGATAGCGCAGCTGTTTACAGGCTATCCCTAGCTCCAGATCATAGAGTTTACCGTATTCTTCTAAAACCCTAAAAGCCTCCTGTACGCGAGCGAGATTGGCCTGCAGCAGTCCCTCGACAGTCTCCCGGATTTCTTCCCTGGGATGGCTTAAATCCCTGCCGATATCGCCGGCCGTGTCCCGATGTAGTTTAAGATCGATCGAGTGCCAACTAGCTAATTGATGGCGCATTTCTTTACATTCTTGGGCTAAATCGGGATTATCTAAGCCAAAACGACACCATTCTTCGATAATTCGCAGTCCTTCTCTGGCGCGGTCAAGGTTAGCATCGAGAATCCGTTTAATCGCCGTGGTTTCTAGTTTCATTGCCGTTAATGTGGATGTCAATATAGCCGTCAGCCAATTTGATCCCCCTCAATCCAGCTTGGAAAAGGGAACTTTCCTGGTTTTCCCCCCTTTTTTAAGGGAGGCAAGGGGTAGGGTTGATTCATGAATCAACCCTACCTTGAATCAACCCTAGGGCAAGGGGGGATCAAATTCTCTTTATCATCTCAAATATTACTATTCTTGGCCCTGGTTCGGGGAACAGTAGAGGCGGCATCAGACAACTAAAAAGAGGGATAAGAAACCCAGGCCAAGGATAATTTTAAGCCACACGGACATCCTTAAACGCCCCTAGGTATTCTAGTAATTGCCGATGAGCCGGGTTATGTAGTGGGTAGAGATGATCGTAACAGATGGTGACGAGGGCTTGCAGATCGTCCACTAAATCCTCAGCTGCAATGGATTCCTGGGTTTGATTGAGGAGAATGACTTGGATTTTGAAGAGACGGCACAAACCCAAAATAAAATCATGACAAAAGCGACTCACACTTTCCGCATGGGTTAAAACTAGAGATTTCACCTCACCCTGACAAATCATCTTCACTAGACGCATAAAATTAGGGTGATTGTGGCTGACTCCGTCGCCGATATCGGTGAGAATTTCAAAGGGTTGACCCTGCTGATGGCAAAATTCTTCTAACGCTTTTATCTGGGTGTCTAATTGGGGTTTTTGTTCAGGTCGATTAACACGAGCATAGCCAATAATCAATGGGGTTGCTTGACCAGATTGTAAGAGATCTTCCGGTCGAAATCGGCGATGACCGCCGCGGGTACGAATTGAGACAATTTTACCCTGTTGTTCCCAGCGCCGGAGGGTTTTAATGCTAACTCCGAGTAAATCGGAAGCTTCTCGAATAGTGATGAGAGTATTCATATATATAAGCTGTTAAGTAGGGTTTGCGGCAAAAAGTTTGTTGGTGGGGCTAGGAGTCAGGAGTCAGGAGACAGCTTTTGTGTATTCTCCCCACTTGCTACTTGCCACTTTCAAGTCAGGAGTCAGTAAGAATTGCGGCAATTTACATTTCTTAAGATAGACAACAGAATTTATGTCCGACTACTTAACCTAACCCGGTTTTAATTAAAGAAATTTATCGAGAGAGAATCGTCCAACTTTAGACAGTCAGTTGTCCACTTTTATACTGCCATTGCCCCACGCTGGTAACTATAGATGATTTAGGAAAATTAGTCATACCTCTTTAGATAGAGATATTAAACGGGATTTTTGGTCTTTCTAAAACCTGAGTTTGTCCGGGGGTTTTGGGGTGACATTTTTGTGGGAGCAAAAGGAAGTTACCTCGTTAGGGAGTTGATTGCCATCGAACTCCAGTTTTAACGATCAAAACTGTTAAACTTTATACATTGTACCTCTCTTGATTAAGTTTTGTAAAGAATTGAGAGATTTTTTTTTGAACTAAGTAGGGAGGCACAATTATTTGTAGGATGGGTTAGCGGTAGCGTAACCCATGCGGGCGTTGGGTTTCATGCTTCAACCCAACCTACGTTCATCTTATATTTAATTCCACCCACCTACTTAGAGCCTGTTTATTTGTCCAACTTTCACCAAAAAGCTTGGGTATATTTGTCAACTTTTGGGTAGTTATGTTCGGGGAAAAATGCTATAAATTGGACAAAAAATAGATAAATATTGCCGAAAAAAAGTTTTCTAAAACACAGGGTAAGCGAAGCGCATCTTAACAATCGTTAACAAAATGAACTTGATTTATGTGAGTTGCTTACCCAGAGAGTGATTCAGGCATATTTGAGGAGAATTTGCCATCTCAATTGTTAAGCAAAAATCGACCAAATGTTAAGAATTCCTAACTGTTTTGATTGACTGGTATCACTTGAAATGCCCACACAGCAAGCGGATGACCAAATTAGTCAATAGTCAATAGCGTTTGAGATGGGCTCACCCTGTTCTAAAACACTTGTTTTTTTTGAAAAGTTTCGCTATAGTTGTGTCAAGTCAAACAAAAAGTTATCAGCGAGCTTAACGCTTGCTTAACTTCTTTTGATGGCTATAGTACACACAATTAACGCTGGATAATTCAGTTATGATGACAACCAACAAATTAACCAAAACTTTTGCTTCTGGCTCCCTAGCCATTGGGGTTCTCGCCGGCGCGGTGCTTACCGCTACCAGTGCGAGTGCCGCCAGCGTGATGTCAACTTGGGGGGAATGGGTGGGAACCCCAACTACTCCTGGTACTCCTCTTGAAGTAGGGGACAAAAAAGTTACGTTCAAACCTAACTCGATAACTGGCGGTTTTGTGGCCGATCCGCTGGATGATGTTGAGCTGATGGAGATGGGCGGTCATTATTATTTCATATACGATGCCACGACTGCGGGTTCCCCTGATCCCAATTTTAGTTCCGGGTCTTTCACATATGAAATCCTGGTCACTACCCCCGGCTGGGAGATTGTCGGGGTTGACCTGGATTCAGACGTATCATCCAACTACGGGACTGTAACCGAGACATTTCTTGAGGTACCTGGGGTCGTGTTAGTTTCAACTAACGGCTCACAGGACCCTGCATCAGGTTTTTACCCTATCCCCCCCAAGACACTGTTGACCGTCACAAATACCCTATCTAATCCTGGTAGCCCCAATGAAGCTCTATTCCAATTACAAAATTCTTTCCATCAAACCGTTCCCGAACCGGGTACTATCCTCGGACTTCTGGCAGTGGGTGGTTTAGGATTGGTTTCCCGCTTCAAGAAACAAAAATAACAGTTACCAATGTCTTGCACACATTGATAACTGTGACGTTGAACAAGAATAGCTAAAGGTTAGATGCCCTGTTTGGTTTTCTAGCTTTTAGCTTTTTCTTTAAGCGTTGATTCTAACACAGCCCGGCACATAATTTTTGTTTTTAATCAACGGGTCGTTAGAGGGTTTTGGGGTTTTGGAGTGATCAGGGGGAAAATTCAGGGACTTTTTCCCTGAAAATAGGTAAAACCCTACACCCCGAACCGCCGAACGGCCGAAGCCTGCCCCCACGAAAAACTTTTTGCCGCAAACCCTATATAATTAAGCTTTGGGTAATTTATACCACCATAATTCTTGACCGCAAAAAACTGATGTCTTCTTTGCTCTCTGCTATTCCCCTCGACGCGATCGCTTATAATCCCCAGGGTTTAGTACCAGCGATCGCTCAAGACTATCTTGATGCTACAGTGTTAATGATGGCCTGGATGAATCGGGAATCCCTCGAAAAAACCCTCACCACTGGGGAAGCATGGTACTGGAGTCGTTCTCGTCAAGAATTATGGCACAAGGGCGCTACTTCTGGCCATATCCAAAAGGTGCGTCAAATTCGCTACGATTGCGATAGTGATGCTATCTTACTGACTATTGAGCAAATCGGTGATATCGCCTGTCATACCGGCGAAAGAAGCTGTTTTCACCAAGTAAATTGGCAAAAATCACCGCCAGCGGCCGACACCCTCTCGGAATTGTTTAAGGTAATTTGCGATCGCAGAGACGATCCTCATCCGGAATCCTACACCTGTAAACTTTTGGCCGGAGGAGATAACAAAATTCTCAAGAAAATCGGCGAAGAATCGGCAGAAGTGGTCATGGCCTGCAAAGATAATGATGGCGATGCTATTGCCTCAGAAGTGGCCGATCTTTTTTATCATACCCTCGTCGCTCTCGCCTATCATCAAGTCCCCCTGCGAGATGTCTATAAAAAACTGCAAGACCGGCGCCGGTAATCAGTTATCAGTTATCAGTTATCAGTTATCAGATTTGAGTTTTAAGTGGGTGGGTGGAATTAAATATAAGATGAACGTAGGTTGGGTTGAAGCATGAAACCCAACGCCCGATTATGTTACGCTACCGCTAACCCATCCTACAAATAATTGTGCCTCCCTACTTAGGGTTTGCTGAATAAGTACGGGCGAAGCATTCGGATAGAAAATCTACGTTTTCACCGATAGGTTATTGCCCGAATGCTTCGCCCCTACAGGACGCGGGCCGATGAAGACGCAAGGTTTTGAACGACGATTCTCTCAAAATCTTGCACCTGTTTCGCGAGAAAAGCCCCAAAACCCTTACTTTGCCTACATTTCAAATTTATTCAGCAAACCCTACTTAAGTGTTAAGTTTCCGATTCCTGAATGCTGTCTCCTGATTCCTGACTCCTGACTTGAAAGAGGGTGTAGGGTGTAGGGTGTGGGGTGTGGGGGAATGGGGAAATGGGGAGACCACTTCGTGCGCGTTGCGGGGGGAAGTGGGGAAGTGGGGGAATTTCAACTAAAACCCTTAAACCCTAACACCCTAACACCCCAAAACCCCCAACACCTTTTTTGACTTTTGACTTTTTACTTTATATTTGTGGTTTACGACTTAGTAATTATCGGTTCCACTCCTGCGGGGATAGAAGCGGCTTTGTTGGCTGTTCACCTCAAAAAAAGGGTGGCTTTAGTGCAACAGCCTTCTAGCGACAATTTAGAGGCATCTGAGGACATTTTTAGCAAGGGCTACAGCCAAATTATCCATCTCTATAAACTGCTGAATCATTGGCAAGAAACGGCCATTTATCCCCAATGGCAACGGTTGCGGGAATGGCTAGAGGAAGTAGATAAAACTATTAATAAACATCATTCTTTGGCAAGATTAGCCACGGAAGGAATAGATGTGATCCCGGGTGGGGGGGAATTTGTTCGGTTGCCCCATTTAGGATTTGTGGTTAATGGTCGGCAATTGTTGGCTAAACACTATCTTATCGCTACTGGTTTTTATCTGCAAGTCCCGAAAATTTTCGGCTTAGATGAGGTTAATTATTTTACCGCTCAAACCCTTTGGCAAGAGCCAAATTTAGACAATTTAGGACAACATTTAGCGATTATTGGCAACAGCAGCATGGCTGTGAGTTTAGCGCAAATTCTCCGACGTTTAGGGAAAGAAATTAGCTTAATTATCGAGGATAATTATCTACTGCCGGATATTGATCGGGAAATCTCCCATTTAGTTACTGCCATTTTAGAAGCGGAAGGAATTAAGATTTTACCCGGCTATTGTCCTAGTCAAGTGAAAGCGATCGAGGGTCAAAAATGGTTACAATTAGGCAATCGTGTTATCGAAGTTGATGATCTCATTTTTGCTGGTAATTATCAAGTCAATGAACAGGGATTAAATTTGGCCGGGGTGGGAGTTAAACTAGAGGAGGGATTAATTAGGGTTAATCAGCAATTCCAAACCGATAATTCCCGCATTTATGCCCTAAATTTGCTCAGAAATAATTATCCCGATCCTACTTTAAATCACCGGGCTGCTTTTGGGTTAGTCAAGCATCTGCTCACGGGAGAAAAATTTAACTTTAATCCCGAGCAAATTCCCTCATTTATTGCTTTCGATCCTGCGATTGCTTGGGTGGGTTTAACTGGAAAAGCAGCCCAGGACAGCTATGGTGAGGAGGTAAAGATGATCAACTATCCAATTAAAAATATAGTCCCACAGCAAATCTGGGGGGAAACCACGGGATTTTGTCAATTAATCTACCGACAAGATGGTAAAATACTGGGAGCGCAAATAGTCGGTAATCAAGCAGCGGAAATGATTAGTATTATCAGTTTAGCTTTACAAGAAAATTTAACCATACAATCCCTCAATAAAAATATTTATACTTGGGGAAGTATGGGAGAGATTATCGGAGAAATGACGGAATTAATCCCCCAGAAAAAATCTTGGTTAACTTGGCTAAAACAATTATTCAGATAATTAGATTGAGCAAGAAGATTAAATTATGAAACCGAAATTTATTGTCTTTGAAGGTATTGACGGATCTGGAACAAGTACCCAAGCAAAACTCTTACAAGAATATTTTTTAAAGCGAGGGGAAAAAGCAGTTTTAAGTCCGGAACCTTCCGAGGGAGTTATCGGTCGTTTGATTCGAGAAATAATGCAAACTAATCTTATTTATATCAAAGATCAAAATCAATTTGACCGACAAATGGCCTATTTATTTGCAGCTGATCGCCATGATCACTTATATAATGATCACGATGGCATTTTTAAACTTATTCACCAAGAACAAACCCACGTTATCACTACTCGTTATTATTTTTCCTCCCTGGCCTACAATTGCAATAATCCCGAAGAATTTGCTTTTGTTCGGCAGTTAAATCAACATTTTCCCAATCCAGATATAGTTATTTATATCGATGTTATTACCGATATTTCTCTAGCAAGAATTAAAAACAGAGCCATCACAGAAGTGTACGAAAAACAAGAAAAGTTAATGAAAGTTCGTCAGATGTTTCTCGAGATATTTAAAGAATATAAAGATGATTGTTTACAACTGGATGGCAGTGATACAATAGAACAACTTCACCAAAATATTATTAATTATCTTGAACGATTGCCAGCTTTTTTATAAAATTGACGACTAGCTACCCAAAACAAAAACTTCCTATCTCACCATTCAGATAACTGCTGTAATTTAAATCCATGCTCAGTACAGAAACCACCCCTAAATTCATCTACCAACCCCACTATAAACCCAATCAATTAATCTGCGGTCACGGACAAACGGCAATTATCACGGGATGGACAGTAAAACAGTCCCTTGCTAAACATTTAAATCCCGACCAATACGCAGTAATTGGTAATCTTTATAGTCCCACCAGAGGAATTAGTCCCCTGCTGAGAAACTTAATCGCAAATCCCCACGTTAGATATTTAGTTATTCTCAATGCGACTAAGGAAGATAAAAACTCCGGTAGCTGTCAATGTTTGCTAGATTTTTTTAGTCAAGGATTCCAGTTAGGAAAAAGTGACACAGGTAAAGAATGTTGGCTAATTAATTCTTCTACCACTGGATATATTGACAAAGAAATTGACAGAGAAATTCTCGAAAAATTGCGTCAATCAATTCAATATCAACCAGTTAAATCCATCTCAGAAGCGATTGAAACTGTCAAAAATTATGCAAAACAATCCCCCTTACCAACTTGGGGAGAACCATTAACCTTTCCTATCTCAGAAAATCTTCCTTCTTTGCTACCTGGGACAAGATACGGTCATCGCATTGAAGGAAAAACTATTGCCGAAACTTGGGTAAAAATTCTCCAAAAGATTAAAACCACTGGCACAATTAGACCGACAGGATATGATGGTAAATGGCAAGAATTAATTGACCTAATGGCTGTTGTTACCGATGAACCCCCAGACTTTTATTTTCCTGAACCTAATTATTTGCCTATAGATAGAGCTTTTCTCACCGAATATATCGGGCAAATTCTCGATGATTCCCCTATACACCAAGGAGTTAAATACACCTACGGTCAAAGATTGCGCTCTTGGTTTGGCCGGGACCAAATTGCACAGGTTATTAATAAATTAATCTCAGAAATTGACGCAGCCAGTGCAGTTATGTCCCTCTGGGATGTGAAAGACCACGAAAAGGGAGGTAGTCCCTGTTTAAATCATATTTGGGTGCGAGTGGTGGAAAATGAATTATCTCTCACCGCAATATTTAGAAGTAATGATATGTTTGCCGCTTGGCCGGCAAATGCCATGGGATTGCGCGCTTTACAGCAACATATTTGCCAAGAAATCAATCAACGCTCCCAGTATAATTTAACCTTGGGTCCATTGATTACTATTAGTCAATCGGCCCATATATACGATGATACTTGGGAGAATGTCGAACGATTAATCGCCACCCAGTACGATAAAATTGTCAATCAGCGCAATTTTTTTGACCCTAGCGGTAACTTTTTGATTTCTGTGGAAAAAGAACAAATTCTTGTCCAACAAACTACCCCCGGCAGCGGGGAAGTTGTCGCTTGTTATCAAGGCAAAAATCCCCTCAAATTAATCCGCGAGCTTGCCGCTACCAATCCCGCAATTATTCCCGAACATATCGGTTATCTGGGAATCGAGTTACAAAAGGCATACAACTGTCTTAAGAATAATCAACCGTATATTCAAGACCAGTAGGAATTGGGAAGTTTCAGTGAACAGTCAACAGTGAACAGTAATCAGTGGGGTGCATCTCAATTTTGTCGAAATATCTATATTACATTTGGGCGCACGCGATGCGCCCCTACCATTGGCGCGATAATATTATTGTAGGGGCGAATTGCATTCGCCCTCTTTTAATAACTTCTGCTGCTCACCATAAGTGAGAGAAAATCACAAATACAAGATGCACCCAATCAGTGAACTTAAAACTCAAATCTGATAACTGATAACTGATTACTGATTACTGATTACTGATTACTGCTCCTTGTTTGCTGAACCAGCACCGCGATATTTGAGAGATGAGGAGCGAATTGGGTTAGCCACCGTGGGATTATTGGTGATTTTAACCTCCGCACCGCGATATTTACCCCCTCGCTCCTTGACAGGAGCTTCGGTGACTGTTGGCTCGATATAGGTGGCGCCACGATACTTTTTCTCGCCGGCGGTTTCTGGAGTGGGTACGGGGACATTCTTCTGCTCTTCTCGTCCTTGCCATAAAAAGGTGACGACAATCACAACTGTCAAGAGAATTAATAGCTGAATCTGCCAAGGAGCTAAAACCAGACTCAACACTAAACTAATTACCGTGGCGGCACTGGCCAGATAAGCGATTTCATCGCTGGACTTCTGCCAGAAATAGGCAGCCAGAGCAGCGGTGAATAGTGGCAACAAAAACAAATAGGACATTCTGGGTACACCTTGTCATGCTAGTGAACCAATCTCTCTATTATTACCTCCCCAGCTTCGATCGGCGAAAAATATTAACTTAGCTTATACATCTCATAAGTTTTATTTTGTCAATCCTTCTTTACAATTCGTAAAAATCTTGTTACATTTATTTACATGAACTAAAAGTTAAAGCAAAACAGCCAAGACAGCAAGCCAGTTCAGATTGTCTCGGGGAGCATCAGACAGCTTATGATTCGTTTAGCTCCAGACAATGGCAAAAAACTTGGCCTACTAGCTTAAAAAAGTTTTCGGGGTTTGGGTTTACCCCATTGACAGATTTGCTTGAGTTCTCCTACATAACTTAGCGCTACCTCGGCTGGACACCGGGGTTTTTTATTTTGTGACAGGGTTTGCGGCAAAAAGTACGGGCGAAGCATTCGGTTAGAAAATCTCCGGTTTCACCGATAGGTTATTGCCCGAATGCTTCGCCCCTACAGGACGCGGGCCGATGAAGACGCAAGGTTTTGAACAACGATTCTCTCAAAATCTTGCACCTGTGGGAGCGAGAAAAGCCACAAAACTCTTACCTTGCCTACATTTCACATTTATTCAGCAAACCCTATTTAGTTACAGGGTTTTCGACCAAGTAAAACGTAGATAAATTATTCCTATCTAACAATTAATTGAGATTACCTACTTAATTAAAAATTAACTTCATTTTGATGCACGGAATCCAAATAAAACTTGATTACATCTTCCGATGTACCCTGACATTGTAACTGGCCTTTATTTAGCCAAATTGCTTGGTCACAGGACTCTTGAATTAAAGTCAAATCGTGGGAAACTACTAAAATAGTAGCGTTAGAATTCCAGAATTTTTTTAACCGTCGTTTACACTTATTTTTAAAACTTTCATCCCCGACGGAAAGGACTTCATCAAGAATAAGAATATCGGGGTGAACCTCTGTGGCGATCGCAAATCCTAAACGAGCCACCATCCCGGAAGAAAGAGATTTCACCGGCGCTCCCATATATTCTTCTAACTCAGCAAAGTCAAGGATATCTTTGGTTTTTTCCTTCATTTCCTGACGAGAAAATCCCAGCATTACCCCATAGAGAATAATATTATCTTTTACTGGTAAATCTGGATCAAAACCCGCTCCTAATTCAATTAGAGAAGCAATTTGTCCCCTGACTCTCACCTGTCCCTTTGTCGGTTCCAGAATACCACAAATGACTTTTAAGAGAGTAGATTTTCCTGCGCCATTAGCTCCAATGATACCTAATTTCGCTCCAGAATTAATGACTAAATCTATATCATCCAGAACTAATTTTTTGGCAGGTTGACGATATTTACCTTCAAGAATAGAGAAGATTGTCCTTTTTAGATCGTAGGAGAATTCTTCTTGAGTACGTCTTTCGAGAGACACTTGATCGAGTCGAATTACTTCTGTCATTTATAATAAATCCATAAATAAATGTCGCCAGAGTCGGAAGCAAGTCCAACCAATTCCTAAGATGATGATTCCACCAAGTAGAGATTGAAAAATCAAACCAAAATCCGGTAATCCAGGGGAAAGGGACAATTGGCGAATACTTTCGATTACCGGTAATAATGGGTTTAATAGTAGGAATGGTTTTACGGAAGGAGGAATAATTTCTGGGGGATAGAAAATCGGGCTGCTAATCCAAGCGACAAAACAAACAATTTCGTAAAAATAGGGTAAGTCTCTGAAGAAAACGTAGAGGGTACTGACAAAGAAACCCACTCCCGTGCAAACCAGAGAAAGACCAATCACGGGAAAAATCAGAGCAATTACATTAATTAAACTTTGAGACTTCCAGAGAGTTACTATAGCCAAAAGGGGAAAGATACTAATAGCAAATTGAAAAATATTTGCCACTACCATGGAAACGGGAAAAATGCTAACTGGCAGACGAATTTTATTTAAAATACTGCCATTACCGACGATACTAGGTAAAGCTTGGTTAGTGGAAGCATTAAAAAAATTTATTACTACTAAACCGGTGAAAGCCGCTAGGACATAGTTAACTATAGAATTATCAAAATAAGAGGCGAAAACCGTGCCGAAAATTGCCGTGTATAGTGCAGTCATAATCGCGGGATTTAACAAAGACCAGTAAACCCCCAGAAAAGAACCCCGATAGCGTCCCTTGAGATTACGTTCCACCAGAACACTAAGCAATTCGTAATATCGCCGCGCTGTTGACCATCTAGTTTTTGCTTGGAGATCGGTCATAGGGATAATTGTCATCTCGTCAGTATTCAGTGCCTTATTCTAAACGATTACCGTCAATTTTGTCTATCGATCGAGGGAGTACTCTAGTTTTTATCCAGTCCCCGACGACTCTCCCTCTCCGGAAAAAGTTCCCTTCTTGGGCCATTTATCTGACCCAAAAAGCTTAAAAACCACTAAAAGCCTCTTTTTTTCGGGTTGAACTCGGTTTTTAGGGACATCCTCAGCTAATTGACCTAGACTCTAAGTAAGTGGTTCTGGTTAAATAGAGGATAGATTTTGCCTTTGATCCCCTTAATCAGGGGGGATAACTCCTTATGAAGGGGAGAAATCTGACAATTTTTAAAACCTACTTAATTAGCAAGTTTACCAATAAAATAGACATCAGAACGTAGGTTGGGTTGAAGCATGAAACCCAACGCCTGACAATTTTTAAAACCTACCCACTTAGCAAGTTTACCAATAAAATAGACACCAGATCAAAGCCAAGAAATGCCGATTTAAACAGAGCTAATCTCAGAAAAACCGGATTCAAAAACCGATAACTTAACAATTTACTAACGGACAAACCAAGAATCTAATCTAATTGATGTCCCGTCAGTTCCACGAAGATATCTTCGAGGTTGGAAGGGCGACACATTACTCCAGTTTTATCGCTCAAAGTGTCCAGATAAGAGTTAGCATCGGCCACGGTGGGGAAGAATTTATAATCGATTTTATCGCCAACTTGTTTGATAACTAACCCTTCGCCATACTTAGTGCGAAAATCCGTTAGAGTTCCTAATTCGATTAATTTGCCCGCATCCATAATGCCAATTCTGCCCGGTTTTCCCGTGGCGTTATCCTGACAGAGAAATTCCACTTCTTCCATGTAGTGAGTGGTTAACAAAATTGTCATTCCTTGCTGGTTTAAATCGCGAATTACTTCCCACAAACGACGACGATTTTGGGGATCTAAACCGACAGTCGGTTCATCGAGAAAGAGGATTTTTGGTTCGTGAAGAAGAGCGCGAGCAATCTGTAAACGTCGTTTCATCCCTCCGGAAAGAGTTTTGGCAAGGGCAGATTTTCGATCGCTTAAACTGACATAATCTAAATAGCGATCGATTAATTCCTGTCTCTGGGGATTGGGGATATGGTGCATCCGGCCGTGAAATTCCAGATTTTCCCAGACGGTTAATTCCCCATCAACGCTAATCTGTTGCAAGACTACCCCTATATTTTTCTTCACCTGATCGCGGTATTTTTTCACATCATACCCCGCCACTGCGATTTCTCCTTGACTTGCTTCGGTTAGGGTGATAATCATGCGGATTGTCGTCGATTTTCCCGCACCGTTGGGACCGAGTAAACCAAAGATTTCCCCTTTTTCGATAGCAAAGGAAAGCTCGTTAACTACCGGGAGATTGTTATAGATTTTAGAAACGCGATCGAGAGCAATAGCGGCGGTCATAGTTACAAAAGTTAATATTCCAGCTATGGATTAGTGTAACCGAATTAGCCCAACTCGACTGCGATTTTATCCTTCCCTCCCGCACTCACCATATCGACGGTTTGACATCCTCACAATCAGATTAGAATACGGATAAAAAATCTTGACTTTGCTGGTATCAGATGCGAGTTTTTCTGCCGATTCTCTGTTTATGTCTAGGAATAGGGGAATTTTTCCTCAATCCCCCCATTAGTCCCGTCAATTCCCTTCCCGCAACCACGGTAACTCGAACAGAAACCCGTTTGCTGCTGAATTTAAAAAAAAGACGGGTTTTTGTTTACCAAGGACAGAAAATAATCGCTTCTTACCCAGTGGCGATCGGTCGTCGGGGTTGGGAAACCCCAACGGGAGAATTTAGGGTGATTCAGATGGTGCGGGAACCAGTCTGGGAACATCCTTTCACCGGGCAACTGGTGCCATCGGGAAAAAACAACCCTTTAGGGGCGCGTTGGATCGGATTTTGGACCGATGGCGCCAATTTTATCGGTTTTCACGGTACACCGCAAGAAAATCTCATCGGCCGGGCCGTCTCCCACGGTTGCGTCAGGATGCGCGATCGAGATATAAAGGCTTTATTTGAAAGGGTAAAAATCGGCACTTCGGTGATAGTAATCGCTCAATAAGTAGGGTCTGCTGAAAAAGTTTCTTGGTGAGGTTAGGAGTCGGTCGTCGGTCGTCAGCAGTAATTTAGATAGTCAACAGTTTAAAATGAGAGAAACTAAGCCAAGAGGATAAGCGGTGAATATTATTGAACTAATCGGGATCGTGGCGGGAATATTAACCACTGTCTCCTTTTTACCCCAAGTGATTAAAACTTGGCGTTATCGTTCGGCTAAGGACTTGTCCCTAACTATGTTTATTTGCTTTTGTCTGGGGGTTTTTCTTTGGCTAATCTACGGGATTTATATGAGCAGTAAACCGATTATTGTCGCTAATTTTGTTACTTTTATCTTAGCGGGGACAATTCTCTATTTTAAGATTAAATATGATTAAAACAACTGACAATCCCTTGCCTCCCTATTTGCTCACGTCATGACAATTCTACAATTTATCCCCACATCTAGCCACGGAGAGCGGATTTTTAGGTTAATTTATCTCAAATGTCGGGGTGAAGACCCTCAGTTTTACTGATGGGATGAAACCGTTCGGCTGAACTCACGGCCGAAGCCCCGACCAACCTAGAACAGCACTTCGACAAGCTCAGTGACACGAAGCACGATTAAAGGTCTAAAAGTCCTATCGAACAATGTTTTTAGATTTATTCAGCCAACCCTATCTAGGGTGTTTTTGAGACTTTTTCCATCTATATATAATATAGCCAATTTATATCATCTCTTTGTCCATATTCTTGTAATGCCCATTCATTAAACACTTTTAACAAACTCTGCCATTTAACTCCCATCATTACCCTTCTAATTGTTGAATAGGATGGGACTCTTTCTGGAATTATGTTAAATTCTTGACTGAGCCTGTGCCGATTATTTTTAGCAAACTCTCCTAGCTCTCTATAACTTAAGTATCCTAGCATTGTTCCCAGTATTATTACTACTAATACTATCCATAAAGGGTGTCTTTTTCCTTGATCTTTCCGAAAGTCCTTGACTTGTTTCAGTTTTTCTATTAAGCTCAACATATATTTTAAAGGTTGGCGGTCACTTCTCATTTTACAAAGACAGTGATCGCTTTTACTTTTGATATTCTGATGGGAGAATGAAATAGCCCTACGTTGACGCGACCACCCTAAAAAAGTGGCGTGGTGAGGAATCGCCGTCCGTTTTACGCCGGCGAGGATGTCAAATGATCGAGTTAAACCTGAGCATCAAGATTCTACCATGGAGATCGAACGTCTTAACGCCCTTTCCGATAATTATATTTTCCTCCTCTACGATCGAGCGCAAAAAATCGCAGCCGTGGTGGATCCGGCGGAACCTGAACCCGTTTTCAGGCGATTAGAGGCTTTACAGGTGGATTTAGTCGCTATTTTCAATACCCATCACCACGGCGACCATGTGGGGGCTAATCAGGCTTTAATTAATCGTTATCCCCATCTTTGTGTTTATGGGGGAAAGGAGGATCGCGGTCGCATTCCGGGGCAGCAGCTGTTTTTAGCGGAGGGGGATCGGGTGGAATTTGCCGGTCGCTCGGCCGAGGTTTTCTTTGTCCCCGGCCACACTCGCGCTCATATTGCCTACTATTTTCCCCCAGTTAACCCCGGAGATTACGGCGAGTTATTCTGTGGCGATACCCTGTTTTCGGGGGGTTGTGGTCGTTTATTTGAGGGAACACCGGGGCAAATGGTGGCTTCTTTAACTAAATTGCGATCGCTGCCTGACCAGACCAGGGTTTGGTGCGCTCACGAATATACGTTAAATAATTTAAAGTTTGCCTTGACAGTTGACCCTAATAATGCTGCTCTGCAACAGCGTTATCGGGAAGTGGAGAAAAATCGCGCCCAAGATCTTCCCACGATTCCAGCAATTTTGGGGACGGAAAAGCTGACTAATCCTTTTTTGCGTTGGGATAGTCCCGCTTTGGCAATGACCATGGATAGCAACGAACCAGTACAAGTGTTTGCACGGCTGCGGGGGAAAAAAGATAATTTTTAAGTGGTAGCTAAGTAGGTAGGTGTTAAAAACTGTCAAAACCCCCCTGATTAAGGGGGGTAGGGGGGATATCCCCTGATTAAGGGGGGTAGGGGGGATATCCCCTGATTAAGGGGGGTAGGGTTGATTGATGGTAGGGTTGATTCATGAATCAACCCTACTAGGGGGTAGGGGAGATCAAAGGCAAAATCTATCTCTAAAAGCTCAAAGGTTGCGGATCTAACTTCAAATCGGCAAGACTGACATCACCGTGACCATTTACCGCCACCTCTAGGGGCAAATTGCCGTGATAAGCTTGGATTAACAGGTTTTTTAAGTCCTCGATCAGGGGATAACGGGGATTGGCTCCAGTACACTGATCATCGAAAGCTTGTTCAGCTAAATGGTCTAATTTGGCCATAAATTCGGCTTCACTTTCGGGAATTACCTCTTTAATACTGGCCGGAATACCGATTTCCCGTTTTAAACATTCGATCGCTAATACTAATCTTTCCACACTTTCGGTCTCGCTTTCTCCTCCCAATCCCAGGGAATGGGCGATCCTGGCATAGCGCCATTTTACGTTAGGATATTTGTACTGAGAGAAGGTGGCCTGTTTAAAGGGGGCATCGGTGGCATTATAGAGGATGACGTGGGAAATCATCAAAGCATTGGCCAGACCGTGGGGAATGTGGAAAATTGCCCCCAATTGGTGGGCCATGGAGTGACAGATGCCTAAAAAGCCATTGGCAAAGGCCATTCCTGCCATTGTCGCCGCATAATGGACTTTTTCCCGCGCTTTCGGGTCTTTAGCTCCGTTATGATAGGAACTGGGCAAGTATTTAAACAGCAGTCGGATGGCATCTTGAGCAAGAGCATTAGTATATTCTGAGGCTAAAACCGAGACGTAGGACTCAAGAGCGTGAGTTAAAGCGTCAATTCCGCCGTAGGCTGTCAATTTTTTCGGCATATTCAGCACTAATTCCGGATCGACAATTGCCATGCTGGGAGTTAGGGCATAATCTGCCAAAGGATACTTAATATTATTACGGCGATCGGTCACGACGGCGAAGGGAGTCACTTCTGATCCTGTTCCCGAAGTGGTGGGAATACAAACCATCAGAGCTTTTTCGCCTAAAGGGGGCAATTCATAGACTCGTTTGCGGATATCCATAAAACGCATGGCCAAGCTCTCGAATTCTATCTCTGGATGCTCGTAGAGTAGCCACATGATTTTAGCCGCATCCATGGGGGAACCACCACCGATAGCGATAATTACATCGGGATTGAAGGTATTAATCACGCTTAAACCGCGTTCGACGGTTTCCAGGGAAGGATCGGGTTCCACATCATAAAAGATATTAACCGTGATGCCGATTTCTTCTAAAATTTCCTGTAAAGGTGCGGTAACTCCTAGGTCAAAAAGAGGTTTATCGGTGACAATAAAGGCCCGTTTTTTGCCGGCTAATTCCCGAATAGCGATCGGTAATGCTCCGTATTTAAAATATACTTTTGGTGGTACTCGGAACCAAAGCATATTTTCCCGGCGCTCGGCTACGGTTTTAATATTTAATAGATGGGTAGGTTCGACGTTTTCGCTGATGGAATTACCGCCCCAAGTGCCACAACCGAGGGTTAAACTAGGATCGAGACGGAAGTTATAGATATCACCAATTGCCCCCTGGGAAGAAGGGGTATTAATTAATACCCGGGCCGTTTCTACGTTGTCTTCAAAGCGCTTAATATTTTCCCGATTGGAGGGTGCGGTATAAAGCACGGCCGTATGACCTCGACCGGCAAATAAGACCAGTTTTTCGGCTTTTTTTACCCCATCTTCAAAGTCTTTTGCCCGGTACATGGCTAAAATTGGCGAGAGTTTTTCGTAGGAAAATGGTTCCTCTAAGCCAATATTTTCCACTTCTCCGATTAGTAAGCGGGTATCTTCGGGAACAGAAATTCCAGCCATGTCGGCTAATTTTTCTACCGGTTGACCGACGATATCGGGGTTGATATGACCATCTTTTAGGAGAATACCGACGACTTTTTGCCTTTCTTCGGGGGAAAGAAGATAGGCCCCGCGATCAATAAATTCCTGTCGAACTTCTTCATAGATGCTATCGACAACGATTACCGATTGTTCGGAGGCGCAAATCATGCCGTTATCGAAGGTTTTACTGAGAATAATCGAGGAAACGGCCATTTTTATGTGAGCGGTTTCGTCAATTAAAGCGGGGGTATTGCCGGCACCGACTCCTAAGGAAGGTCTTCCCGAAGAATAGGCCGCTTTTACCATACCGGGACCGCCGGTAGCGAGGATTAAATTAATGCAGGGATGTTGCATTAATGCTTGGGAAAGTTCCACCGATGGCTGATCGATCCAACCAATAATACCGGCCGGTGCGCCCGCTTTCACGGCCGCTTCCAAGACTATTTTGGCCGCCGCGATCGTGCAGTCTTTGGCTCGCGGATGGGGGGAAAAAATGATGCCGTTGCGGGTTTTCAGGGCAATTAGGGCTTTAAAAATGGCTGTAGAGGTGGGATTTGTGGTGGGTACGATCCCCGCTAAAATGCCCACGGGTTCGGCGATTTTTTGCAATCCAAAGGATTTATCTTCTTCGATAATGCCGCAGGTTTTGCTGTGTTTATACTTGTTGTAGATGATTTCTGAGGCAAAATGGTTTTTAATCACTTTATCCTCAATTACTCCCATCTCTGTCTCTTGTACGGCCATTTTAGCCAGGGGAATGCGAGCGTTGTTGGCTGCTAATGCCGCTTTTTTGAAGATAAGATCTACTTGTTCTTGGCTATAGTTGGCAAATTGTTGTTGAGCTTTTTTTACCTGTTGAATCAGTTCTTCTAGCTCTTGTCTATTGGTAACTGTCATAACAATTTTGTGGATGAAATTAGACATTTTATTTTCTTATAGCGTTTCTCGGCAAGGGATTCACTTAATCTTGGGATTTTCTTTATAGTCTCCTAAGAATTGGTATTATAGGATACTAATCCTAAATCCATTGAGCATAGGTGACATATCAGGACAGGCACTCATGCAAGAGGCACTCATGCAAAGGGGAGAATAAATAATCAGTTTTTAATAACTGGATTTAGTATAAATTAGGATTGACCAGTACCTAGAAAAAGTTTGAGGACAGAGACTCAATGATCAAGTTACCAGAAATTCAAGCCGTGTTCGAGAAGCTGGTTCTATTCCGCGCTCCTTGAGTGAAAAGTTTAAAGTTGATCACAGCTTGGCAACGGATTCAGGGTGAGATTCAACATCAAACTAGGATATCTCTACACTCTAGAAAATAAATATCTTCAGAGCCACCGAATCAAAGAGAATTAAATCACTCAATTTTGATGATATTTTGAATAATTAATCTAAACCCAGTTTCTTGGCGAAATTTTTCCATCCTCTCCTGTTGTGAAGTCTGAAAGTTAGGCTTTTTGTTATTAGCAATGTAGGCTTTTCTGGACGAATAATCCTCTATACCATGATTTTCAATAAATACCCGAATTGTGTTTCTTAGTTGCTCTTCTCCGTCTCCTACCCACCCCGAATTTTTCCCCTTTCGTTCTTTTAATTGGCTCTTCGGGAATTGTTATGCAAATAATTAACTTAAAATAAAATTCGATGAGAGTACCTAGTCTCAAAAATAGCTGACATCCATACAGGGAGACACTTACGGCACAAACAGGTTAATACCAAAAGATAGACAATTGAGTTAAAATTTGATATAATAGCCAAAAACCCGAGTATTTTACTTATGATGCTTGACAAATTTTTGAACCTAAAAGGAACGTCTATTCAAGGCTATCTACACCTAGAAAATATCGGTATAGTTTGCCGAATCGAATCGAAAAATCAAAAAGCCATCTGTCCTCGTTGTGGGTTAGAGAGCGATAAACTACACCAAAATCATCGACATTTAGTCAAAGATTTACCAATCTCAGGACAACCAGTGTACTTACAAGTTAATCGTCGTCAATTTAA
>NZ_JAPZSR010000204.1:0-3872 GCF_027531875.1 Microcystis sp. LE19-84.1B
GAAATCGCTCTAGTCAAAGGACAAAAAAATTACTGTGCAGTTTTAGTAAATTTAGATACGGGAAAACTAATAGCTATTCTAGAGAAGCGAACACAAGAAGAATTGAGGGAAACGCTTACAGGGTGGGGAAAAGAGGTGTTAGAGCAAATCGAAGAAGTCAGCATAGACCTTTGGTTGCCCTATAAAAATTTAGTGAAAGAATTGATGCCATCGGCCGAGGTAGTCGCCGATAGATTCCATGTAATGAAACAAATTAATCAAGAGTTAGACGAACAGAGAAGAGCAGAAAAAAGAGCCGTAGAAGCGCAGAAAAATAAAAAACAGAAAGCGGAAAAAGAAGCGAAGCTAGAAGTTTTAAAGCGAAGTAAATATAGCTTGTTAAAAAATGAAGAAGATTTAACGAAAACTCAAAAAATCAAACTAGAAGCTATCAAAGAAAATTTGCCAAATTTGAAAAAGATGCAGGAATTAAAGGAAGAATTTAGAAAGATTTATGAAACCTCAAAGAATCCGACAGAGGGACTGCTATCCATCTCGGAATGGTTGGCAAAATCCTCCAGTGTTTTTACCAAGAGTTGTCAAACAATCCGAAACTGGTTTGGAGAAATTATTAGTTAAGTGGGTGGGTGGAATTAAATATAAGATGAACGTAGGTTGGGTTGAAGCATGAAACCCAACGACCGCATAGTTTACGCTACCGCTAACCCATCCTACAAATAATTGTGCCTCCCTACTTATTTCGAGCGAAGGACAACGAATGGGCTGGTCGAGGGAATCAATAATAAACTGAAACTAATAAAACGGAGAGGCTATGGCTTGAGAAACTTTCGGAATTTTTGGGTTAGAAGTATGTTATCTTGGCATCTTGTCTGTTGATTTAGCATAAAGAGTAACGAAGAGCCGAAAAAGTCCCTAAATTTCCCCCCCGATCACTGCAAGGGCTGGCAGTTTTTGATTTCAAAAAAGCCTAAAAATATTATCCAACAAGGTTTTTAGATTTATTCAGCAACCGCTAAATAGAACAGACAAAAAGCCTGTTCTATCCCTTAGGAGAAAAAAACTTAAACGGTCATGATATCTTTTTCTTTTGTCGTTAACAAATCCTCGATTTTGGCGATAAATTTATCGGTGGATTTCTGCACTTGATCCTGTAAATCCCTAGATTCATCCTCAGAAATTTCGTGACTTTTCTCCTGTTTACGGATAGCATCGATCGCATCCCGGCGAATATTGCGGATCGCCACCTTTCCTTCTTCAGACAATTTCGCCGCTAATTTGACCAATTCCTTGCGGCGATCGCTGGTGAGGGGAGGGATATTTAAACGAATGGTCTGACCGTCATTACTGGGAGTTAAACCCACGTCCGAGAGAGAAATCGCCTTTTCGATCGCCCCCATACTGGTACGATCGAAGGGTTGAATGGCGATCGTGGTTGCGTCGGGAGTGCTAATGGTCGCTAGGGACTTGAGGGGAGTTTCCATGCCATAATACTCCACCACGATCCGATCTAAAAGAGAAGCATTTGCCCGGCCAGTACGAATCGTATTAAAACCTCTCTGGGTTGATTCGACGGTTTTCTGCATATGGTCTTGAACTTCAGCTAACTTCACAGAATCCTCCTACCAATGTTCCAACGGGTTCACCTTTGACAGCGCGAACAATATTACCTGTCACCGACAGATCGAAAACGACTATCGGGATATTATTTTCCTTGCACAGAGCGATCGCCGTTCCGTCCATCACCCGCAGATCATGGGTCAGCACATGACCGTAGGTGAGACTTTGAAAGCGTCGCGCGTTAGGATTGTGAGAGGGATCGGAATCATAAACTCCATCCACTTTCGTCGCTTTAAACACCACTTCCGCATCAATTTCGGCAGCGCGCAGGGCCGCCGTGGTATCGGTGGTAAAGAAAGGATTACCCGATCCCGCACCAAAAACCACTACCCGACCTTTTTCCAGATGACGGATTGCCCGCCGGCGGATGTAGGGTTCGGCTAATTCCTGCATCGCAATCGCTGTTAATACCCTAGTCGGTACTTGCGCTCGTTCTAGGGCATCCTGCAAGGTCATAGCGTTCATGACTGTTGCTATCATACCAATATAATCGGCCGTGGCCCGATCCATGCCGGCCGAGGCGGCTTTCACCCCCCGAAAAATATTGCCCCCACCGACCACGATCGCCAATTGGATGCCTTGGTCAACCACTTCGGAGATTTCCTGAGCGATAGCGGAAACCACCATCGGGTCGATCCCATAGCCGAGATTGCCCATCAGGGCCTCCCCACTCAGTTTTAATAATACCCGCTTGTACGCCATGCCCTTACTACCACTCGCTAAAACAAGATCTAGATAATTTTTGTCTCCCCATAAGATAGCAGGTTTTGGCCTTGATTTAAGTTGACCAGTTCACTCTCCCCTGGGGCCGACAAGTTAAGATTAATAAATCTTTTCCTTGGGGAATTTGTATTTAGTGATACCTTTGTTATTAAAAGGAGCTTAGTTTTATTGAGAATTTAACCGTGGTCAGCGATCGATTACTATTGGTCAACAAAAGCAATCAAGGGGCTGCTAACATCGATACCTTTGATTGGGTCTATGGGTTTCAGGATGGAACTCGTCTGATGGGAAAGGTTTGCGGTTACTTAGATCCCGATAGTAATCGTCTTCTCGATCCCGAAAACTGCAGCGCTATCTACCAGAATGCCCAGGGACAAGTCCTTAATCGTTGGCAAGCTGGAGACTTTATCGCTTTTGAACTAACCACCACCGGGGAAGAGATCCTGATCGTGGCTTCTAATGATAATTGTGTCGGTAATAGTCTCTGTTTGGTTTCGGGCATTAGTCGCAGCTGCGCCCAAGTTAGCGATGAAGGAAAATCCCTCGTCCGGGAGGTTTTTCAATACCCGGCTTGGTCTTTGCAGGGCGATCATAGCACTTCTAAGCCGGCTTTCAGTTGGAATTGTTCCGTATCTCCCTTTTTCCCCTTTGTTTCCCTGCGTTTTAATCTTCAGTCCACCAGCAGCAAAAAATTCTATCGTTGGACGGTTTCCCCCTATTTTCCCTTTTGTCCCCTCTTAGAAGTGGGAGAATCCCTTGCCTAATCATTATTCTTTATTCTTTTGCAAATAATCGACTAATGCCCATAATCCTAGGCGATAACTTTCGGCCCCAAAACCGCTAATCTGTCCGATGGCTATATCGGCAATGTAGGAATGATGACGAAAAGACTCGCGTTTGTAAATATTGCTTAAGTGTACTTCCACACAGGCCATTTTTGTGCCTAAGAGTGCGTCACGGATGGCGATACTGGTATGAGTATAAGCTCCCGCATTAATCAAAATACCGTGCTGCTGACCCCATGCTTGCTGAATCCAGTCCACTAATTGCCCTTCCTGATTGGACTGGTGTGCGGTTAAATTCACCCCTAAACGGGTAGCTTCTTCGCTTAAAAACTGGTTAATTGTCTCTAAATTGACGTTACCGTAGAGATTCGGCTCTCTTTTTCCCAATAGGTTTAAATTCGGCCCGTGCAGAACCAGAATGCTTAGTTTATTCACAAATGCCTTCCATCTTGACCACGAGAATTAATCTTATCTCGATCAGGGACTATTGCCGATCAATAACATTTTTGCTGCTACGGTAATCACCGCACCAATAGTAGCACTGAGCGCACCGACGATGATCGGCAAAATTAGACCGCGGAATCCCTGTAGGTCGGAAATAGCTTTAATCATCGAAAATTTGGGTCTGAAACCCCGTCGTTCTACGACGGCTTTACTGTTAAATATGAGCATCGTTTACGAAATATATGCTAAAATGTGAGGTATGGAAAAAGCCTATTCGTTTCGATTTTACCCCACACCCGAACA
>NZ_JAPZSR010000234.1:0-12156 GCF_027531875.1 Microcystis sp. LE19-84.1B
AAGTTAACCATATCGGAAGCCGCTAAATTGAAAGGTGTAAGCGTATCGACGTTAAGGCGTTGGGAGTCTGAAGGTAAACTAATTCCAGAACGGACTGCTAATGGGCATCGTCGTTATACAATTTCTCAGTTGCTTGGTTTAAAAGAGAATCTCTCTTATACTGTTGGCTATTGCCGTGTTTCTAGTCATGACCAAAAGAAGGATTTAGAACGTCAAAAAGAAGTTGTCGAACTGTTTTGCGCTCAAAACGGTTGGCAAGTTGAAATTATAGACGACCTAGGTTCAGGACTTAACTACAACAAAAAAGGATTAAAGCGATTAATTCGGTTGATTGTTGATAGTAAAGTAGAGAGGTTAGTCTTAACTCATAAGGATAGATTACTTAGATTTTGTGGTGAATTAATCTTTAGTCTGTGTGAGCAATTCGGGACTGAAGTTGTCATTATTAATCGAACTGAAGACAGTACATTTGAGGAGGATTTAGCAGAAGATGTCTTAGAGATTATTACGGTATTTTCCGCTAGATTGTATGGCTCTAGAAGCCATAAAAATAGAAAAATCGTAGAGGAGTTAAGAGACGTTGCTACTAGGATTCAAGACTGAGTTAAAACTAAATAATCAACAACGCTCATTATTAGCCCAACACGCAGGAACCGCACGTCATGCTTGGAATTGGGGTTTGGCTTTAACCAAGCAAATTTTAGACCATAATCAAGCTAACCCTGATGAAAAAATCAAGTTTCCTACGGAACCCTTGACCTTCACAAATGGTTGGTAGCATTGGTAAAATCAGAGCATGATTGGTATTACCAAGTGTCTAAATGCGCCCCCCAATGGGCGTTAAGAGCTTTATCCGATGCTTGGACAAGATGCTTCAAGAAGATAGCCAAACCACCAAATTTCAAGAAGAAAGGTAAACAGGATAGTTTCACTTTAGATGGGAACATTAAAATTGCCCATCAAAAGATAAAAGTTCCTGTGATTGGTTGGTTAAAAACTTACGAGCGGCTACCTGATGGATACCAGCCAAAATCTGTTACTATTAGTAAAAAAGCTAATAGGTGGTTTATTAGTTTTAAGATGGAAGTTGAACAGCAAACAACCAATAAAACTCATGATGTAGTTGGTTGTGATCTGGGAATTAAATCTTTAGCTACTTTATCGACAGGTGAGACGTTTGAAGGCTCTAAAAGTTATCGTAAATACGAAAAACAATTAGCCAGACTTCAATACTTGAATCGACATAAGGTAAAAGGTTCAAATAATTGGAACAAAGCCCAACGGCAAATAGCTAAACTTCATTTTAAAATAGCTAATATCCGTAAAGATACGTTACATAAACTCACCACTTATTTAGCCAAGAACCACGGCAAGATAGTAATTGAGGATTTAAATGTGTCTGGGATGATGGCTAATCACAAATTAGCTAAAGCCGTTCAGGATATGGGTTTTTACGAGTTCCGAAGACAACTTGATTATAAAACTCAGTTGTATGGTTCGGAATTAATCATAGCCGATAGGTGGTTTCCTAGCAGTAAAACCTGTTCCAATTGTGGGTACAAGAAAGAGTCTCTATCTTTAACTGAAAGAGTTTTTGAGTGTGAACAATGCCATGCAGTTTGCGGTCGAGACTTGAACGCTAGTCTAAATCTAGCTTCTTTGGCGGTGAGTTCCACCGTGTCAGCTTGTAGAGTAGATAGTGCCGACACTACTACAGTGAAGCAGGAAGTTAACGTCAAATTTGCTCATGAGTAGATTTGAGTAGGTTTAATAGAACGGTTTTACCTGAAGATTAATCGGCTTGTCGGGGGTTGCCTGAGCGAGTTAAGATAAAATGCCTGATTAACTGCCGAGTCTATCATATATGGTTGATGCTGCGACGTTCCCCTCCGACACCTCCGCGATCATTGATGCCTTTGAAACGCCTCTAGAGTTTAACTTTCAACTGCCGGATCCCGAAGATGAAACCATCCAAGATCATGATTTTCAGCAGCAACTGGATTCTTTTTGGAAAGTCTGCGATCGCTTTGATTTGCAAACGGAAATCTGGCGGGGGCGAATTTTGCGAGCTATTCGCGACCGGGAGAAGCAAGGCGGTGATAGTCGCGGTACGGGCTTTTTAAACTGGTTAAAACAGCGAGAAATCACTAAAAGTCAAGCTTATGCTCTGATTCAATTGGCTAATAGTGCCGATACTCTCCTCGCAGAAGGACAACTGGATCCCGATAGTATCAATAATTTTAGTAAACGGGCCTTTGTGGAAACGGCCAAATCTGCCCCCGAAATTCAAAAATTAGTCAGTGATGCGGCCCGACAAGGGGAGAGAATTACTCGTCGGGAGGTGAAGCAATTGGCCGATGAATGGACGGCGATGAGTTCAGATTTACTACCCGATGAGGTGAAGGAAAAAGCCAGCGATGGTAGTTTACCGGCGCGTCATCTCGCTCCCCTAGTGAAAGAATTAGAAAAGTTACCCGATACTCATATCGACACTCTCCGTCAAGAAATCGCCGCTAATCCCGATGTAGATACGGTAAAATTAATCACCTCGGAAGCACGCAGTTTAGCCAAATATCTCGATGCGGCGGCCCAAGTACAAACTCTCCGACGGGGTAATTTAGATATTGAAATGGCTCTAGAAGAAGCTTTGCGCGTCGATTGTCTAAATACGGCGGCGGATCTGGTTAAACAAGCCACACAATTAGAGCAGGCCGTGGCTAAACTTTATACTACTTGGAAACGTTTGGGTAGTTTGTCCGATCGCCTCTATGTGGATACGGGAGCAAGTAATCCCCATCTGCGATCGATGTTAACCTGTTTGGAAAGTTTAACCAGTGAAGTGATCGAAGTAGAACTGGATGAAGGTGGGCAAAAAATGGTACGTTTACGCATTATCAGCGATGGAGGAAGTTAGACGCTTTGTTGGGTGTTGGGGTTTTAGGGTGTTGGGGTTTTAGGGTGTTAGGGTGTTAGGGTTTTAGGGTGTTAGGGTGTTAGGGTTTTAGGGTTTTAGCTGAAATTCCCCATTTCCCCACTTCCCCATTTCCCCACTTCCCCACTTCTCCACCTCCCCACTTCCCCACCTCCCCACTTCCCCACTTCCCCACTTCCTAACCCCTAACGGCTTGCTGCTATAATTTCTGAATATCGTCAACTTTTATGAAAACTTATTAACAGATACTTGACTTTATGCTAAAAATCAAGGAAAAAAAACCAATAATTAGCATCGGTTCTATAACTGCGGCGATCTTGCTCAGTTTAACCCTAATTCCTGCCGCTATGGCCAAGGATGTGCTTCTGAGAGTGGGCATTGTCCAACGTTTTGGCGATGAAGCCAAGGAAAAATTAACCCTGAGCAGTACCAGTGATGATAATCTCACCCTCCGCATGGTGGGAGAAGATGGCCAATCCCAAACCCTGCAAACCAATCGCCTACAATTAGAAGTTATTCCCCGTCCCCTCGCTTCTCCCATCCTCCAAGAAAAAGTCATTTTAAGCGACCACGCCACCTTTGAAACCGCCGAAAATAGCGCCAAAAATTGGGCAAAAATGGGCATTAAAGTGGAAATTACCCAACCCGGACGCTGGCAGGTTTGGGCAAAGCGAGAAGTTTATGAAAATCCCCTAGTGCGACGTTGGTTGCTGACCAGTTTGCAAACCAAAGGCTACAATCAACCCTATATTAATAGTGTTTTACTCAAAGAAAAGCCGCAAGTTTCTTTCCAGATCAACGGGGTGCGCTATTTTCCCAAAGAATTGGAAATCGAGAGCCAAAAAAACCTGATTCAAGTCACCCATAGCCCCGATCAGGTACGTTTGTACGGTGGGACTATGCGCCTACAGCCCAACGCCTACGGCACTTTTACCCTAGTTAATAACGTTCCCCTCGAAACCTACCTGCGCGGGGTTGTACCCCACGAAATCGGTCATGATGCCCCGGAAAGTGCCACCCAAGCGCAAACTATTATCGCCCGTACCTACGCCCTCCGCAATCTCCGGCGTTTTCAAGCCGATAATTACGAACTCTGTGCCGATACCCATTGTCAAGTTTATTATGGATTGACGGGAACTAATCCCCGGGCTGATCAAGCGATCGCAGCTACCCAAGGACTGGTTTTAACCTACCAAAATGAGTTAGTGGATGCCCTTTATTCCTCCACCACCGGCGGAGTAACTGCCCTCTTTAGTGATGTTTGGGATGGGGAGGAAAGACCTTATCTCCGGGCAGTGGTGGACTCCCCTAATCGAGTTTGGGATCTGTCGAAACAATCCCTCGCTAATGAGACAACTTTTCGCCAGTTTATTAATCTTAAAGATGGTTTCAATGAGACAGGCCGACGGGTTTTTCGCTGGCAAAAACAAGCTTCTTTAGCCGATTTGAGTCAAGACCTAGAAACCTATCTAACACGGCGCAAACATCCCCTCGCCGACTTCCAGAAAATCCAATGGATGGAAGTGACTAAGCGCTCTCCTTCTGGTCGGATTCTGACTATGACCATTCAAACCGATAAGGGGATTTTGGAACTCTATAAAAATGAGGTGCGTAGCGCTTTTGGACCGCCTCGCAGTACCCTATTCTACATCGATCCTATCTACGATACCAATCGACAGATCCAGGGTTATAACTTTATTGGTGGCGGTTTCGGCCACGGGGTAGGATTAAGTCAATTTGGTTCCTATAATTTAGCCCGTTTGGGTTGGTCTCCCGAACAAATTCTCGCTTTCTATTATCCTGGCACCACCATCCAACCTCTCAATAATTCGATTATCTTTTGGCGAGGAAATTAATCAGTTATCAGTTATCAGTTATCAGTTATCAGTTATCAGTTTCTGAAGGCAAGAGGCAAGGGGCAACAGGTAGCAGTTAGGAGATAGGGTGATAGGGAAATGGGGTGATGAGACAGCTTCCCCATCTCCCCATTTCCCACTCCCTACACCCCACGAAAAACTTTTTCAGCATACCCTGAGTAGAGCAAATATTTGACTAAATTCTACATCGGTAAACGCTGAATATCTCGGTTAGAACCAATTACCACCATGGCTAAATCCTTGTATAATCTTTCTTGGGGATTGGGGTTAATCTTGAATTTTTCCGCATTACCGACAGCGACAATATTTAAGCCATAACGATTACGAATTTCTAACTCTGCTAGGGTTTTACCGTGAAAAGCTTCCGGGACTTTTAACTCGACAATACTATGTTCAGGATCGAGATCAAATCGTTCTAAAATTGATGGTCTAGTTAAACGGTGCGCTAACTCACAACCGGCATCGTATTCGGGAAAAACTACTAAATCTGCGCCAACTTTTTTGAGTAATTTTCCATGGATTTCTGTGGAGGCTTTAGCGGCGACAAAATTAACCCCTGCTTCCTTACAATTGAGAGTAGTAATGATACTTTCTTCCACGTATTTACCAATAGCGACAATCACCGTATCGGTTTCAAAAATTCCCGCTTCTCGCAGAGCGTTAGGTTTGGTAGAATCAAGCTCGATCGCATTATCTACTATCCGATCAGATAACGCTTGCGCTACTAATCCTTCGTCAATATCTGTCCCTACCACCTGATAACCTTGTTTGCGTAGGGTTTCACAAACGGCGCGCCCAAATCTGCCTAATCCGATGACGGCAAATTGACGATTTTGGGGACGCATACTACTAAAAAATTTAATTGATTGCATAATTTTAATTGAAGCTGTTACGCATTTAAAATGCTAGTATCAATGAGTGAGGAGACAGGAGAAACTGATAACTGATAACTGATAACTGATAACTGGTAACTGATAACTGGTAACTGGTAACTGATAACTGGTAACTGATATTAATTATCCCACTAAAAGGTTTTCTTCGGGGTAATTAATAACTGTTGGTTTTGGATCGCCGATAATAGCCGCTATTAAAAGTATAACTCCTACCCGTCCCAGATACATCATAAAAACAATAATTAACTTAGAAATCGGTGATAAAGCGGCGGTTATTCCCATAGATAAGCCGACAGTTCCAAAGGCAGAAACTACCTCAAAAAATAGTTGAATCATTTTAAAATCTGTCTCCACAAATGAGATAGCTAGGGTGGAAATAATAATCGCTATAACCGAACCAAAAACCACCGCCATTGACTTTAAAATTAACGGCATGGGAATGCGTCTTTGATAGAGAGTCACTTCTTCATGTCCCCGTAAAACCGAGCGGGTACAGTTATATAAAATCCTAAAAGTTGTGGTTTTAATACCTCCCCCTGTACCACTAGGACTGGCTCCTATAAACATCAAAGCCATGGTAATTAATAAACCTTCCACGGAAATTTTACCAATATCAATAGTATTAAATCCTGCTGTTCTCGATGTTACCGATTGGAACCAAGCAGCCAGCAATTTATCTTTAAGTGATAAATTAGCCAAAGTGTCACCATTTCCCTGTTCAGTAAATAGGAAAGCCAATGTTCCTATCACTAATAAAAATATAGTTGTGCTGATAGCAACTTTATAGTTAAGAGAAAAAACAAAGCCTTTTCGTTTATATTGAAAGCGGTAAATAAACCAAGTGTAAAACTCGATAATTACCTGATAACCGATACCTCCAAAAATGATTAATCCTGTGATAGATAAGTTAATAACAATTGAAGAATGATAGGAAATTAAGTTATCTTTAAACAAGCCAAAACCCGCATTATTCCAAGCACTAATACTATGAAATAAAGATAACCACACCGCATACCTAAAATCATACTTTTGGGCGAAGACAGTTAACATAACAAAAGTTGCTGTTAACTCAAAAACTAAAGTAGTAGCAATCACTGATTTCATTAAACTTTGACTACCTTGTAGGAAAGGTCGATCAAAGGATTCTTGAATCGCTAACTTCTGTCTCAGGTCAAATTTTCGCCCAATTAATAACATTAAAAAAGTGGTAGTGGTCATATATCCCAGTCCACCCACTTGAATTAATAAAGCGATAAATAATTGACCCCAAAAAGAAAAATAAGTACCCGTATCTACCACTGCTAAACCCGTGACACAGACAGCAGAAGTGGAGGTAAAGAGGGCAACAATTGGATCATTCCAAGTGCCGCTAGTGGTAGAAACAGGCAACATCAACAGGGAAGTTCCCGCTAAAATTACCGCAATAAATCCCAAGCAAATTGTCCGGGCAATCGTCATATAAATTCCTTAGTGAAAGTAGCTAAGAGAAGATTGTTTTTGGGCTAACACTTCTTGATAAACTAACTGTAAGCGATCAATATTTTTGCTAAGAGTGTAAGAGTCTAAAACTCTTTGACGGGCTTTTTGACCTAAAATTGTGGTTAATTCGGGATGATCTCGTAATACAGGCAAGATAGTTTTTAATTGGGTAATTAGTCCTTTAGTATCTAGAACTATTCCCGCACCTTTTAACACTTCCCCATCGGCACCCACATCCGTAGCCAGACAAGCAACACCGCAGGCCATCGCTTCCAAGAGGGAAATCGATAAACCCTCCACTAAAGAGGGTAAAATAAAGCCGTCAACCCCGCGCAAAATTTCAATTCGTTTATTTTCATCGCCGATAAAACCTAACCAGATAATACCATCTTCTTCCCCATAAAAAGGTTTAAGGGAAGGAGTTAACGGACCATCGCCAACAATGAGCAGTTTGCATCTATCCCCTAAATTAGTTTTTTTCCAGGCTTTCAATAAAGATTCTACATTTTTCTCCGGCATGATCCGACCGAGATAAACAAATAAACAATCGGCATTATATTGAGCTTTAATATTCGATGGTCCTGGACAATACTTATTAATATCAACCCCATTGGGAATAATTGCTAATTTTTCTTCGGGAACTCCCAATTTAACTAAAAAATCCCGTTGAGAGGTGGAAAAAATAATTACTTTATCGTAATTAGCTAAAAAAGGGGCGTGTAGTTGGTAGGTTAATAATTGGGTACTGGAGATGAGATTGCGAATTTTACTATCAAAAGCCGGGTGAAAAGTCGCCACCAGAGGCAAATCTAAAGACTCACAAATTTCTGGTAGCAGAAAATCGAGGGGAGACAGGGGTAAGGACGCATGAACTAGATCGGGTTTCAGTTCCCTGAGTTTATCCTGTAGAACCCGACTCGATTTCAGGGTGGGAATAGTATAGACTTGGGAACTATAGAGACGTGGCAGGGTGATTTCGTCGTAAAAGTCAGGCCAATCGCTTACGGTGGGTTTTTCGGAAGAAAAATGTAGAAAACTGACTTGATAATCTCGATCGAGCAGGGAATTAGTCACTTCTCGCCCATAGGTAACGTTACCGCAAAAAGGAGATTTTTTTCCTAACCAAGCAATGTGCATTCAGATTCTCTTAAGAAAAAGTTAATTTAGCCAAGTATCAGCTTACTAAATTAGTCGTAAAATTAAAAGCTAATAGAGTACCTCAGCAAAATTAATTACCCATCTAAGTCCTCAGCTAAAAATTGCCTTTTGCAAGAGTGCCTATTTGATAGTTAAAATTCTCGGCTTTTTACTGATTCACCGAGGACTTGCGACGACGACAGCGTTCTGAACAGTATTTGACCTCATGCCAACAGTTTTGCCACTTTTTGCGCCAAGTAAAGGATAAACCGCAAACGGGACAAATTTTACTGGGAAGATCGGACTTCGAGGGCTGACGTGCCATGATTAAAATTAAAAAGTCAAAAACTGCGCCTTATCTATGAGTGTAGATGAAAATAATCAGAGTTCCCCACTCGATCGCCTGAGAATTATTTTAGTTGAACCAGCCGGAGCCTTAAATGTGGGTTCCACTGCCAGAATTATGCGGAATATGGGCTTAAGTCGCTTAATTATCGTCAATCCTGCCTGTGATATCCTTGCAGAAGAAGCGCGACGCATGGCAGTACACGGGATTGAAGTCCTAGAAAACTGTTCACAGGTAGCCACCCTGGGGGAAGCTTTGCAGGGTTGTCATCGCATCATTGCCACCACCTCGAAACCCCGTCACCTGAATACTCCCCTTGAAACACCCCGGACCGCCTTACCCTGGTTACTCACCCCTAACCTAGAATCGGCCTTAATTTTCGGGCCAGAAGACCGGGGTTTAAGTAACAGCGAACTGAACCACGCCCAGCGTTTTGTCGGTATTCCCGCTAATCCTCAATATTCCTCCCTCAATCTCGCCCAAGCGGTGGCGGTTTGCTCCTACGAACTGTACCAAATGGCCACGGAAAATAGGCTCGAACCCCCGTTAGAAATGCTCCCTAATGCCACTTTTGAGGCTCTAGAAGGCTATTATCAGCACTTAGAGAGCTTTTTGCTCAAAATTGGCTATCTTTACCCCCACACCGCCGCCGCTAGGATGGAGAAATTCCGGCAATTTTATCATCGGGCCCGTCCCACGGTGGAGGAATTAGCCCTGCTGCGGGGCATTATCGGTCATATTGAAAGTATCGGGCAACTTTTTCTCGGTCTTGATAGTCTCAAGGGCAAGAAAAAAAATTCTCCTAGCGATCGATAATAAATCTGGATACCCTTGAGGAAAACCGTGACTCGTCAAGTAACTCGTCGTCCTACTAAAGTTCAATCTAGTCCAGGGTCCCCTAGGTCCCTGGACTCAAACAATAAAAAAAGGTCTGTACCCGTTA
The DNA here is from genome assembly GCF_027531875.1 of Microcystis sp. LE19-84.1B. NCBI lineage: Bacteria > Bacillati > Cyanobacteriota > Cyanophyceae > Chroococcales > Microcystaceae > Microcystis > Microcystis sp. LE19-84.1B. The sequence goes on from NZ_JAPZSR010000234.1 coordinate 9,608, forward strand.
AAAGGGCAAAAAAACAGCGTAAACCCAACCTAATCGCTTCTTTTCTCCTTCAGGTTCTTCGCTTCTCTATCCTTGGTGTCGGTTTAGGTGCGATCGCTGGTACGGTTTTAACGGTGGTGGATCCGAGCAAATTACCCCTACACCCAAAACCCACCGCTACTAATTCCCCGACTCCCAAACCCGTCACCCCAAAACCGACCACCTTAGTTTTAAACGAAAATCTCAGCAGCCTTAACCAGAAATTACAGGCTTTAGCGGTCAAATATCCGAAATTACAGGCAGGAGCATTATTTATTGACCTCGATAACGGTGCTTACGCTAATTTTCGCGGAGATACTATTTTTGCCGCCGCTAGTACGATTAAAATCCCGATCCTGGTGGCCTTTTTTGAGGATGTGGATGCGGGAAAAATTCGTCTCGATGAAACCCTTGTGGCCACTAAGGATGTCCTGGCCAGTGGGTCCGGGGATATGCAGTATCTAGGAGTGAATAAAACCTATACTGCCCTAGAAACCGCCACTAAAATGAACGTAATTAGCGATAATACCGCTACTAATATGTTAATTAAGCGCATGGGCGGCAAAAAGGCTCTTAATCAGCGTTTTCAAGCTTGGGGTTTGACCAGTACGGTAATTAATAACCCTTTACCAGACTTGGAAGGAACCAATACCACAAGTCCGAGAGATTTGGTGACAATCTTAGGAAAAGTTAATCAAGGGGAATTACTCAGTTTACGTTCCCGCGATCGTCTATTGAATATTATGCAGGAAACGCGCACTCGCACCCTGCTGCCGCAAGGTATCGAGAAATCCGCCGATATTGCCCATAAAACCGGTGATATTGGCTCGATGTTAGCGGATGCGGGGATTATTGATATGCCCAACGGGAAACGTTATCTAGGAGCAGTGATGGTGAAACGTCCCCACAATGATAGTAACGCTAGGACTCTGATTCAACAAATATCGCGCACGGCCTACCAACACTTTAAATGGTATCAAACTCAACCCGCAGCCAAACCGCAACCAGTCCCCCAGTCTTCTCCCTCTCCGAGTCCAGTCGTTAGTCCTAGTCCGGGTAATTAGCCCCTAGGTTAAATTATTGGCTAAAAGACGGGCCAATTGTTCGGCATTTGCCCGGGGGGAAAGACGAGGAAGGATTTTTTCCCCCGTGGCCAGTTTTTGACAGAGGACGGGGATTTCGTACTGATAAGCGTTAAACCAATCCTCTCGACTGGTAATGTCCCTAATTTCTAACTGCCACTCCGGTTGACGGATTTTTTCTAGTTTTTCTAGCAACCCTTCGCAAAGATGACAGTCCGGTTTACTGTATAGAATTAGTTCTATGGTAGGCATAAATATTTAAGTAGGTAGGTGTTAAAAGTTGTCAGATCCCCCCACCTATCGGCACCCCCCTTATTAAGGGGGGTAGGGGGGATCAGAGGCAAAATCTATCTTCAATTTAATTATAACTACTTACTTATGTTCATTACCTCCACGATTAGTCTCTCATCAACAATTCTACAAACTCCCACACCCACACCGACTTTAAATAATAACTTAGTTAATTCAGGTTCTCAAGATCTAGTCTATATCGGTGTGTTTCTTCTGGCAATTACCCTAGTCATGGTTATTGGTATTATCAATCAAAAAATTGAATACGCTCTCATTTTTGCCGCCACTCTCACTGCTATTTTAGTTGCTTTCTTCTGGTTTTTATAAGTCCTTAAACCAAGGGGATTGAGGGCAAACCCTCCTTAATAAAGATTAACGGCTCTCGTTGATTCACCTTCACCGAATTGTTAAGTAATTCGAGTTCAGACTTGACAAAAATCTCCCTAATACCGAGCGGAAGATTAAGGAGTGCATCCCACTTATGCAGAAATACCGACAATTAGCAATTATCAGTGACTCTTAAATTAGTACAAAAATATGAACAATCGCGTGTAAGCATCCCACCGAAAAACTAATGCGCTCCGGGGTTTGGGTCCCAACGGGGGGTTTGGGTAGGGTTGATTCATGAATCAACCCTACTATGAATCAACCCTACCCAAAAGCTTGGATTGAGTGATAAAACCGAAAGTAACGCCCAATTTTAGGAGAAAGTTTCCCCTTAAAAATCCCAAATTAGTAGATTTACAAAAATGAGATGCACCCAATCAAAGGCACATCTATCTTATAATTTAATAAGTACCTAAGCAAAATTAATTACACATTTCGATAAAGCTTTTGCCTTTTGCCTTTTGTCCCCTGCCTTCGTTAAAACCACTCACTTAATAGGATAGTTACACAACGTAAAAATTGGCTAATTCAGGAGTTATTATTATGCTAGACCAAATGATGAAGATGTTAGAAGGGCAACGAATAAACTCTTATCGTCTTAATAAGTTTCTCGGTGCGGGTGGTTTTGGGGGTGTATTTCATGCTAGTGAAATGGTCAGAAATACATCGGTTCAAGAAGTTGCCATTAAAGTTATCCCCGAAAGTAGCGATGATAAATTAAATGAGTTACAAAATGCCAGAAAGTTAGAACATTCTAATTTAATTAAGGCT
>NZ_JAPZSR010000434.1:0-6674 GCF_027531875.1 Microcystis sp. LE19-84.1B
AAATTTAATTGAAAGGCTGTGGAAATTTGTCAAAAAGAAATGTTTATATGGTAAATATTATGAGAACTTTTCTGACTTTTCTTCAGCTATTTATGAATGTCTGAATGATGCCCATCTGAAACATAAAAAAGAACTGGATTCCTTACTGACTCTACGATTTCAGAAGTTTAATAAATCTCAGATTATGAACGTCTAAAGTATATATCACAATTCTAGGCTAAGACGCATTTAAGCAGAAATCATCATCCAAGAGCTGCTCAATTGAAAAAGGACAGGTGATTGGATAGTCATTTTCTAATGGTATGCGAACGTCAAATTTGGCTTTTTTTCCATCTCTAATTGCCAGCTGGCGAGCGTCTGGATAGACTGAGGAAACTGCTGTTGACAGATAGGGATTGAGAGATGGAGTATCTCGTAAGCTTTTTTGAACTCGCTGCCGGTGTTCGTTGATTGAATCATACCAACTGCCTGTCATAGTATCAGGCGCATCGCCTTGTATCTTGAGCTTGAGTAAATGAGCCAACAAAACCATTAAGTTACTTTCTAAGGCTCTTTTTTCTGACTTGCCCAAGTCTTGTAATTCCTCAATTAAGTGTTCAACGTCTAGTCGTTCAAATTGACGATCTTTTAATTGTTGGATTGTCTGCTCAATCCACAAGTCAAAATCAGAATCATATAAAATAGTGGACATTTCTCGCAGTTTTATTAATGATATAAATTGGGCAAGCTTAATGTTAACAAATATTGTCTGTTTTGTCAAGTAGCGATCACTTGATAATTGCCTTGTACTATTTATCTTCCTTAACCTTCCTTTTATTAACTGACTTCTCCATCTCTTGCAGAACTATAAACTTCTATTCCTAAATTTTTAGCTATTTCCTGCGCCTTGAAATCTCCCGTCAGTGAAATAGCTATCTTGCAGTTGGATTCTTGTTGGTGTCGCTGCTGATAAAATTGTACTTTTTTATCGAAAGTGTACATATCTTATTTACTTATAGGGGATTGGATTTCACCAATTATCAACAGTCCATTTTTGATTAACAAATCCAATTCTATCTGGTCTGGCCTGCCAAAGACTTCGCCTTCGTCATCCTATTCAGTAACATTAATCACCGGCACTCCGAAAGACTCTTCTAAAATTGCTTTCAGAGTATCGCGGAAAGATTACTCCGACTGCGGTTCCCATATCGCTCCCAAAGCATCAACACTACTGTCGTAATCGTCCCGCATTTCCCTATCTTGGAGAATTTCGGGGATTTCTTGGCGGATAATTGCTTTGATTTCTTCTTGTGTCATGGCTTTTCTTGCAGGCAGCATCTTTGCTCCTATTATATCAAAGGCGATCGCGGCTGTGTCCAACTTCATTTATCTTCACTTTGTTTGATCGCAAATAATGGTAGGATTAAAATCTGGAAGCTAAAACTTTAGGATGATTGAGTAAACACTTTTTTAGGACAGCAATCAACTAATGATACAGCAAAGAAGTTATTTGTGTATGTTTAACGAAATCTTTCTATTTGTACGTCGTTGGTAAAGCTTTCGTAAGCTAATTTTATGTACTCCAATATAGAATTTTCAAATGGTTGACCGTTAAGATAATATAATTCTACCTTTCCTTGATTATAAAGAAAATAGAAAAACCTGACAAATACAGCAATAAGGCTAATGGCAATAAAAATATTTTTTAGATCTGGAATTTTCCATTTTTTATCGAGAAGTTGGTAGTAGAAAATTCCAGAAAAACCAAGCAACAATAAACCAATTCTTAAACTAAAATGTCCACCAATATTACTTGTTATCAGACATAAGAAAAATAAATATGTAAAGATTATAGACATAATCAGATCTCTATTTTTATTTCTAGTAGATTGCTGATTTTTTTTTAACATGAAGCTATTGATCAAAAAAATAGTTAACAATTCAACTATTTTTGTACGACTAATTCCTAAGCCAGTATCTTTGTTTTCAGCAGCCCAGTAACGAGATTTTGCATATAAAGCTTCAGTTCCTTTAAGGATATCAAAAAACTTCAATAAAGTACCGTATCGAATACCGATCGCGAAAGCTGATATAAGTAAAAACAAAACTAGAATTTTAAAAACTAGATTATTCGTAAAGATAGAAAATAATTTGCGTATCCAATTAGTCCATTTTATTCCCCATATAATAATGGGCAAATACATAATGCTAGTAAAGTGAGTAAAAATACTTATCGCATAAAATCCCCAGGTAGCTATCTCACTCTCTAGATTAACTATAGCGAGTAGTACAAAGGTGCTGGCAATAAATTGCCTCATTAAAAATATTTGTATAAAGAACACTGGATTTGCTATTGTATAAAATAAAATCAAAGCAAAATTTTCTTTTGATAATTTAATAGCTATATAGATAGTCGCCAAATTAATAAATAAAGACCAACAGAATAAAAAAGAGTATCTAGAACCATTAGAAATTATATAAATAGGATAGCTCAATAAAGGGAGTATAAATTCAACACCTTTGCCATGAGCTAATTCAAATGGGCTATATCGCCCTAAGTCTTCATAGTTTGTTACATAAACTGCAGTATCAGAAATAATGTTCTGGGATGACGTAAAAATTGCAGTTGTTACAGCAATTAATATTAAAATTACTAAATTTAGCCCATTTATTTTATTTTTCTTGCTATTAAAATTAAAATGGATGAAAAGCAGAAGGGGAAAAATCCCAATTATCGGTATTATAATCCATACAATTAAGCCGAGAAATAGTAATACATATTTCAAGGAGCTATTGTGGTAGGATAGCTTCTTGACAAGATTAAGCGTTGGAAGATTAGTCATATAATAATCTCATATTTGTTTTGGATATTGTTTTAACGAAAAATAATTGTTAGTCTCAGTCCAGTCTATAGATTTAATCTATAGTTTTTATGTACGGCAACTATATTTTGATAGGCAAATATTTCACAAAAGATGGGACTATATGTATCTAATGGCAATAGATGACTTGGCAACATCCTAAAAATTTTATAATCTTCTAATAGGTCGTAAAAATCTTTAAAGAAAGTCCTACTAAAAATGTTCATTTCATTAAACTCAAAATGGATAATCTCAATCATACCTTTTTTAAGAGCTTCCTTCAGCCCCTCAAGGACACTGTATTCATTCCCCTCAACGTCAATTTTAAGCAAGTTTACTTTTTGTATATTCTGCTCAGACAAAAAGCTATCTAGATCGATAACGTCCACTAAATGTGAAACTGAGTTACACTGGCGAAGCTCATTAATAGCACCTCTATACAGAGAAGCATGAGATGAGCCATCTTGATTTTTATAATCATATAGTTCCAATTTCGATTTACTTTTACCGCAACCTAAATTCAAAGCCTTATACTTATTTTTAATGGCATTCTCTTGAAGTATTTTAAAAGTTTTCGGATGCGGCTCAAAGGCATAAATCATAACTCCTGAGTTAAGTTGTTTGATTAAGTTAGAATAATTGCCAACATTTGCTCCGATATCAAGTACGACTGAACCTGGTTGAAAATTTTTTGTCAGTTTGGCAAGAAAAGAATACTCACCACTTATCTTATCATTCTTCCAATTCAAAATTCCTAGAAAATTTAGTGTCAATGAATATAGCCTGACGTTGAAGCTATAAAAAAAAGGTCTTGCTAAAATCCATACTAAAAAGTTTCTGATTGTTTGTTTCATGACATTAGTTGTTTTAATTTCAAGACTATATTAGGATTCGCTTTATTTTATTAAAATAATTGAGATTTTGCTCAAAACGAAATGGTATAAACAAAGCTTTAGTTAACATCAGGCTATGTTTGAACATAGGAGGATAAAGTAAACAACTAATGTAACAAGCTACCGCCTGCGATAACATAGTTGCTATCGCCGCTCCCACACCGCTGTAGGGGGGAATAAGCAAGAAATTCAACCAGACATTGACAATCGCCCCTAATGAAGTTGTCAAAAAACTAAACCGAGTGAAGTTTTCAGCCATTAACCAGTTGCTGCGAGCCACCCCCAAAAAGACGAAAGGACCAGCCCAAATATGCCATGCTAGAATTGTACCAGCTTCAGCAAACTCCTTGCCGAGCAAAGTTGTCAACAAAGGTACTGAAGCAAAGGTCATAGGAATCGCTATCGACAGTGCCATCCAAGCCATGAGATCGTACAGTTGTTGTAGTCTAGCATAATATTCCTCTCCACTCCTCTGCTTCGCCCGCAGGATTGCGGGAAAGACAGAAGAACAAACTGCCATAGGAATAAAATACCAAATTTCTGAGAACCTGACCGCCGCCGCATAGTTTCCCACTGCTTGAGCATTTGCCATATTACCGAGCATAACTTGATCGATCTTCATGTAAATCGTTATCATGACACCCGATAGGATCAGCGGCCACGAATCTCGCAGCATTTCTAACCCTTTCGACCAATTGACTCTCCATTGCCATATAGATTGGTGGTACTTAGGGTAAACCCAGAGCATTCCCAGCACCTTCACAACCTGCTCTGCCAGAATTAACCAGACAAAAGCCATTAACGGCAACTTGAAGGCAATAAATGAAAGTTTGATCAGGGAACTCATAATTAACTGGACGCTTCTCAGAATAGCCAAGACTCCTGAAAGTACCTGTGATTGAAACCAAAACTCGATTGCGTCAAAAGCACTGAACATTAAGCTAAAGGAAATTATTAAGGTCATCCAGCGAACGTCAGGATCGGTCTCAAACGTCCAGATGGCCATACCAATTATAATAATTGTCAATAAACTGGCGATTAACTTTAGCACAAAAGCAGTACCCAAAATCTCTGGAGCGGCTTTTTCCTCTTGGACGATATTGCGGATGACGATGGCATTCAACCCCAATTGAGCGATCGCACTAAAAAGAGCGACAAAACTGGTAGTATAACTCAATTTTCCGAAATTTTCTGACCCTAAATATCTAATTACCCAAATTCCGACAAAAAAAGCTAGTATCATGGTCAGCAGACGCTCGGCAAATAGCCAACCGACATTGCCCAGAATCTTTCGCAATCCAGGACTCAGCTTTTCCACCACTGCTCTCCACTTTGCCACCATAATATTCTATCCTTTTCGATAGCTGAAACATCCTACTCGAGAGACCTTTTAACAATTTAGCCAACAATAATTTTTGCTCCATGATAGTTTATCAATTATTTTGTAAATTAGTTTCACAAAAGGTTAGGTTAAATTGTCGAGACGCAATCGCCGCTGGTTTTATCAAGCTTATGATTGATTTTCTGGTTTAATTTGCCGAATCAGATACCGTACCTCTGAGAGCAAAACCTCACAACGCTTGTCTGACTCTTCCTGTCTTTGCCTGATTGCGGCAATTTCTGCTTGCCGAGCTTCATTTTCTCGCTGTTGTTGAGCAGCTATTTGTAACAGCGCTTGTGCAGTTATTCTTACCCCATCTACTGATTCTCTGACTTCCGATACCGATTCTCGCAATTCCGAAACTGAGTCTCTGACTTCCGATACCGATTCTCGCAATTCCGAAACTGAGTCTCTGACTTCCGATACCGATTCTCGCAATTCCGAAACTGAGTCTGCCAATTCATCTAGCATCTCATCTGTCCATCTCGTCCGTTCTCCATCCCTTCTTGTCATGGCTTGTTTTTCTCTCTTCTCAGTTTCAATAGCTGCTTAAATTATAGATAATTATAGACGCAATCGCCGCCATTTTCCTCAAGCTTATGATTGATTTTCTGGTTTAATTTGCCGAATCAGATACCGTACCTCTGACAGCAAAACCTCAAAACGCTTGTCTGACTCTTCCTGTCTTTGTCTCATTTCATCCATATTACGCTGTTGCTGTGCTGCCATCTCGAGTAAAGCTTGTGCAGTTATTCTTACTCCATCCACTGAATCTCTAACTTCTGAAACTGATTCTCTCAATTCCGAAACCGATCCCCTCAATTCCGAAACCGATTCTTTGACTTGCGAAACTGAGTCTGCCAATTCATCTAGCATCTCATCTGTCCATCTCGTCCGTTCCCCATCCCTTCTTGTCATGGCTTGTTTTGCTCCCTATTTAATTTTTGATAACTACTTGAATTTTACACGCAATTGCCGCCATTTTCCTCAAGCTTATGATTGATTTTCTGGTTTAATTTGCCGAATTAAATAGCGAACTTCTGACAGCAAAACCTCAAAAGGCTTGTCTGACTCTTCCTGTCTTTGTCTGATTTCAGCAATTTCTGCTCTCCTTGCTTCATTTTCTCGTTGTGGCTGTGCGGCGATTTGTAGCAGAGCTTGTGCTGTCAATTGTAACCCTTCTACTGAATCTTTAACCTCTGAAACCGATTCCCGCAATTCCGAAACTGATTCGCGCAATTCCAAAACTGATACCAAATTTCTGAATCCATGACAGACATCCACGCTCGAATGCTTGCCAAGCCAGCATTCGTTGTGACGCGAATAAAGAACAATGGTATGAGTCTTTGACTCCCGAAACTGAGTCTGCCAATTCATCTAGCATCTCATCTGTCCATCTGGGGTGTCCAGCCGAGCTTCCGGTCATCGGAAATTTTGGGTCTGAAACCCCGCCGTTCTAGGTTGGCTTTACGTTAGAATTAAAAGGCCAGTCTCGAAAACCAAGTGGACGGCGCAGCACCTTGAAAACTCGGCTTAGGGGGTTCCGACCAGAAAAGCTTG
>NZ_JAPZSR010000158.1:0-3693 GCF_027531875.1 Microcystis sp. LE19-84.1B
AATGGGGCGAAAGTCTGTGGACTCTGTGTAAGACAGTACATGGTTTTTTAACTGTGGTATGCGACGGTGGTGGAAGCAGAAACTTAAATCGTGAGGTTTAGGAATCGCCGCACTTTTAGGGCGGCGAGGATGTCAAATTTCCGATCCTCTCTACTGGCAAAATTTACAGGATGCCTATAGTTTCGATTTAGTCGATTATCGCGGTTTTTTGCCCACCGAGAGCCTTCAAAAAGAGTTAGGCGACTGTTTTGTCCTGTTGATAACCCCGCGCTGGGTTGAGGCTTTTGGTAACGGGGCTATTGAAGCTTTAGCCTGTGGTGTTCCCGTAGTTGCCTATCGTCGCGGTGGTCTGGTAGAAATTATCGAAGATGGAAAAACTGGTTTTTTAGTTGAACCCGATAGTATCGAGGGATTAGTTACAGGAATTAAAAATTTAGACCGGATCGATCGATCTTCTTGCCGTGCAGTAGTGGAGCAAAAATATTCCCTAGAAGCTTTAGGAAATCGAGTCATTGCTTGGTTTGAAGAAATTTTTTGTCAGTGAGGGAGCAGGGTTTTTAGCTGGAGTCTAATATGATAGAAGCAGACGATGTTTCGAGAGTGTCTTTCTGTGATCACACAACAACAGAAAGGCACAAATATCTACTCACCGGAGGTTAAAGTCATGAAAGCTTTAGTAGTTAAACCTTATCCAGTTATTTGGCTCGGTTCGCTCTGCGTAGCTTTTTTCCTAGTTCCTTGTCCTGGCCTGGCTCTGACGGTTCAAGAAGTACCCAATCCTCGACAGGTTTCCGGGGGATGGGTGACAGATAAAGCCGAGATTCTTCAACCGGAAACAGAAACCCAACTGAACCAGATGATCGCTCGGTTAGAAGCCAAAAACGGAGCGGAAATAGCAGTGGTAACTGTACCGGAAACTGCTCCCGCCGCCTCTCCTAAAGAGTTTACGACCAACCTTTTCAACTATTGGAAAATTGGCAAAAAAGGCCAAGATAACGGCGTGCTATTTTTGATTTCAGTCAAAGACCGCCGCGTAGAAATTGAGACAGGATATGGAGTAGAGGGGATTTTACCCGATGGGAAAGTTGGCAATATTATCGAGACACAGATAACGCCGCGCTTCCGGCAAAAAGATTTTGATGGCGGGACTTTGGCAGGGACCAGAGCCATAATTGTCTCCTTAGAACCATCCCTGAGTAAAGAGTTGACTCAAGATACCCCCCAGAATAATAGCCGAGGAGTACATTTCTGGATGTGGTTAGGTGTTGCTATTGGCGGCGGTTTGGTTATTTTTTACCTGATATATCGGATTAGCCTCTATCTAATTAGCAGCGGCGGTGGTTTTAGTGGTGGAGATAGCGGCGGCAGTAGTTTTGGTGGCGGAGATAGTGGCGGCAGTAGTTTTGGTGGCGGAGATAGCGGCGGCAGTAGTTTTGGTGGCGGAGATAGTGGCGGCGGCGGTGCTGGCGACAGTTGGTAATGGCCGTTTGATCACAAACGGCGTGAATCCCTGGAAAATTTTCTAAGATTAGCCATGAACGACAAAGAAATTCGCATTCCTGAAGAAATTGTGCCAGAGGTGCTAGAACTTGCCTCGCGATACTATGCTGATTACACCCAGAGCTTCGCCGAGTCGGAATTAGTAGAGGCTGCCAAAGAAGTGCGGATTCCGGCTGAATTTATCCAACAAGCAATTCGGGAAGTTCAGAGGCAACGCCAACAAAAGTTAGAGCGACAGAAGAAGGCGACACAACAACGCCAGAGATTGCTATCTGTGGGGGTAGCTATACTAGGGGTGATTGCGCTTTCGGGAATGTGGACATATAATACTCTGGGGAGTTCTGCCTCAAGAGTAAATGCGGCCTGGGCGCAAGTGGAAAACCAACTCCAGCGGCGTGCCGATCTCATCCCTAATCTCGTCAGCGTCACACAAGCATCTGCTCAACAGGAAAAAGCCTTAGTCACCTTGCTGGTGCAATCCCGTCAGGCATATTTGCAAGCACTAACCCCCGCACAAAAAGCCGCTGCTATTGCCAAAATCGATCAGGCGATCGCACGTTTCCACCAGTATGCCGCAACGAATCCGCAGTTACAGTCTAGCCAACTGTTTATCAACCTCCAGTACGAAATGGCAGGCACGGAGAATCGCCTAGCGGTGGAACGGATGCGATACAATCAGGCGGTACAAGCTTATAACCAGCAAGTCCAAGCATTTCCCACCTCGCTCCTCGCTAAAGCTTGGGGATTTCACCAGCAGTCCTTTTTCCAGGCCACGAAATGAAGGTTGAACCGGATAGTATCGAGGGATTAGTTACAGGAATTAAAAATTTAGACCGGCTCGATCGATATTCTTGTCGTGCAGTAGTCGAGCAAAAATATTCCCTAGAAGCTTTAGCAAATCGAGCTATTAATTGGTTTGAAGAAATTTTTGCTCGCAAAAAATAAATAGGCTCTCTTGGTTTAGTCCGGTTAAATCTAGCCTAGCATACACTTTTCTATCGGGTTATCCCAGAAGGGTTCGGGATAAACCACAGAGACACAAAGAACACAAAGTCAAAACAGATAGGGTTTGCTGAATAAATCTAAAAACCTTGTTGGGTAAGACTTTTAGACCTTTTGGCAATCAAAAAGTACCAGATATGGGAGTGATCGGGGGTAAAATTGCTCTGTTTTCAGGGTGAGCGCATCTCAAACGCTATCGACAATTGGCAAATTTTGTGATAGTACTTAAAAAGGGGGCGACTATCGGGGGATAAGGAAAAATGGAAAATTTAATCAAGGAAGCACTAAGCCATCGAGCAATTAATCACCCCTATTTACTTGCTTTAGAAAAAGGAGAATTTCAACATACTGATGAAGTTCTCAAAGACTTTGCCAGTCAATACGGAGCTTATAGTGACTGGTTTTCCCGTTATTTAACAGCAGTAATATCAAAGCTAGAAAATCCCACTCATCGAAATCACCTGCTCAAGAACTTAGCTGAAGAAAACGGACATCTACACGATCAAGATCTGGAAGCAATCCGTAAATTAGGTATTAAGGATGAGTGGGTACAGGAAATCCCTCACCCACAGTTATTCAAGCGTTTTCAAGAAGCTATGGGAGTAGATAGCAGGCAAACGCCTTGTGTTGAAGTGGAAATCTGGCGTGAATCATTCTTATCGCTGCTCCAGAATGGAAGTTCACTCGAAGCTATTGGAGCCATAGGTTTAGGGACTGAATCTGTGGTTAAATTTATCTACAAACACATTATTGAAGCGATTAAAAACCATACATCATTATCCTTGCAGCAATATGTATTTTTTCCTTTACATACAGAAGTGGAGGATGAACACGGCTTAACTTTAGTTGAGATTGCTAAGGAATTAGCCAGTGAAAGCGAACAGGCTGTTCTGGAATTACGCAAAGGAATGTTAAAAGCCTTAAATCTACGTGCTGCTTACTGGGACAATATGTATGAACGTGCGTTGGCGCTAGATAAATCTTTGACATCATCAGACCAACTCAAGATTGTTACGCTTTTCCCTAAAATGATTAAAGGCAAAAAGCTGTCGGCTCTTCGTTACTCTTTATGCTAAATCAACAGACAAGATGCCAAGATAACATACTTCTAACCCAAAAATTACGAAAGTTTCTAAAGCCATAGGCTCTCCGTTTTATTAGTTTAAGTTTATTGTTGATTCCCTCGACCAC
>NZ_JAPZSR010000308.1:0-9163 GCF_027531875.1 Microcystis sp. LE19-84.1B
ATTTTTGCCTCAAACCCTATCGGCGTAAGAACTTCAGGATTTTGTGTCCAGTAGTTCATTAGTATTTCATTGCTTGAACTCAGGCTCTGTAAGACTTTTAGCCATAGCTAGTATGTTTATACGGGGGAAGTCCAGATATAATTGAAAATTATCAAAAGCGCACACTGCTGGAAAGCCATTTATTTTTTACCGAAAAATTGGGTTGAAAGCCTCGCCCTTTGAGGGCGACTTTATAGGATGTATGCTATTAAGAATAGGGGGCCGGGTAAGCAACCGCTTAAAAAACCCAGTCATCAACCGATGAACGCACCTTGAAAACTAGAGTTATGGGGTTCTATAGGGGAATGCTCCTATAGGTAAAAATTCTCAGCACCAAGTACCAGAGAAACCAAGTATTTTAGAGGTTTTGAACTGTATCGTAGGGGACCCCGAAAACAGGCTTCTGTAAGGTCGCGAAAGTCTGAGGAGAGAACCACCCAGAGGTGGGATTTCGCCAGGAATCTAATTGAAGTGGACTCGTTGAGCCATAAATTCACAGCAGTGATGCGAGAAGAATCCACGTCCGTTTACGGCGTGGGGTATGTCAAAATAGAAGATTACCTGGATTATTTTTGCGGGGGGCGATCGGTGATTCTCAATTTTTCCCTAAGGATTGTAGCGGCCAAAGGCAGACTATTCTGTAAGTTTTCACTCTACAAAACCTATCGGGTGGTCAGTACCGCCCCCGTCGATGTCCTCTGGCAAAAATTAATCAATGTGGCCGATGTCTCTTGGCATCCTTTGATTGCCAAGGCTGATGTTCCCTTGGGTTTAATCGCTAAACCGGGGTTAATCTATCAAGCTGTCACCCGTCTGACTCCCATTCCTATCCGGGTTTTCGTGGAAAATGTCCGTCCCGGGGAACTCCTCAGCCTCAGAGTTCTCGCTATCCCCGGCATGGAACAGAAAATGACCTACCAAGTGGAATCAACCCTCTGTGGTAGTTATATTTCCTATTCTGTCACCCTGCGGGGTTGGCTGTCCCCCTTTATCTGGTGGTTAAGTCGTCCCTATTTAGCCAAAGTCGCCGCCCAACTAGCTCACGCCGCCGAAGAATTAACGGCCTAAAAAAAATTCTCCCCAATTGTGCTAATAAATAATCTGCCAAGGGTCAAGATTTAAGTCACAATGGTATATGGATAGACTTAAACAAAATTTTAGTCAGCTACATTGGTACATATAGTCTACTGATATCATCCCGACGAGTTGAGCGCAACAACCTCAATCCGCCGGGATGAACTATCTCTAGAGACTTTACTGATGAAGTAAGCTCTACAGGAGGGAACTATGGGGGAATTAAACACAGCCGAACTTCTAGTTAAATGTCTAGAGAATGAAGGGGTCGAGTATATTTTTGGGCTACCCGGGGAAGAAAACCTCGATGTTTTGGAAGCCCTAAAAAACTCCTCGATCAAATTTATCACCACCCGTCACGAACAGGGCGCCGCTTTTATGGCCGATGTCTATGGACGCTTAACGGGAAAAGCGGGGGTTTGTCTCTCCACCTTAGGACCGGGGGCGACTAACCTAATGACAGGGGTAGCCGATGCTAACCTCGATGGGGCGCCCTTGGTGGCTATCACTGGCCAGGTGGGAACAGATCGGATGCACATTGAATCCCATCAATACCTGGATCTGGTGGCCATGTTCGCCCCAGTGACGAAATGGAATAAACAAATCGTGCGGCCGGGTATCACCCCAGAAGTGGTACGGAGAGCCTTTAAAACCGCCCAAAGTGAGAAACCGGGGGCAGTTCATATCGATCTTCCCGAAAATATCGCCGCTATGGCTGCCGATGGTAGTCCTTTGCCCCTCGATAGTCAGGAAAAAGTTTACGCTTCCTATCGGACTTTGAACATGGCGGCGGCGGTGATTTCTAAAGCGAAAAATCCCTTGATTTTGGCGGGAAATGGGGCAATTCGCGCTAATGCCAGTGAGGCTTTAACGGAATTTGCCACGGCCTTGAATATCCCTGTGGCTAACACTTTTATGGGTAAAGGGGTGATTCCCTATACCCATCCTCTGGCTCTTTGGGCGGTAGGATTACAGCAACGGGATTTGATTAGTTGTGCTTTTGAGCGCAGTGATTTAATTATCGCTGTTGGTTACGATTTAATCGAGTATTCCCCGAAAAAATGGAATCCAGACGGGAAATTACCGATTATTCACATCGGCATGACTCCGGCGGAAATTGACAGCAGTTATGCCCCGGTGGTGGAAGTGGTGGGTGATATCACCGATTCTCTCATCGATATCCTCAAACGGGCCGATCGCCAGAATAAACCAACTCCTGTCACTGCGGGATTAAAGACGGAAATTCGGGCCGATTACGAAACCTATGCCAATGATACGGGTTTTCCGATCAAGCCACAAAAATTGATCTACGATCTGCGTCAGGTGATGGGACCGGAAGATATCGCCATTTCTGACGTGGGCGCTCATAAAATGTGGATGGCCCGCCATTATCACTCCGATTGTCCTAATACTTGCATTATTTCTAACGGTTTCGCCGCTATGGGTATTGCTATCCCTGGTGCGATCGCCGCTAAGTTAGTTCATCCCGATAAGCGCATTGTGGCGGTGACGGGGGACGGCGGTTTTATGATGAATTGTCAGGAATTGGAGACAGCTTTGCGGGTGGGAACTCCCTTCGTCACTCTCATCTTTAATGATGGCGGTTACGGTTTAATCGAATGGAAGCAGTTTAACCATTTTGGGGCCTCTTCTTTTATTAAGTTTGGTAATCCCGATTTTGTTAAATTTGCCGAAAGTATGGGATTAAAAGGCTATCGGGTGGAATCTGCCCAGGATTTGATCCCGATCCTAGAGGATGCTTTCCGGCAAGATGTCCCTGCGGTGATCGATGTTCCCGTCGATTACGGTGAAAATCTGCGTCTTTCCCAAAAATCGGGCGATTTAAGCTGTCAGATTTGGGAATAGAAGTTGATAGCGTTGACAATCCCCAAAAAAATCCCCTAACTGAATCTCAGTTAGGGGGAAGTAATTAGGTTGGCTTTGGTAACGTTAGAAAACCCAATCTAAAATAACCATTCTAGAACCGCCTCATCTTTAGTGTTGGTATTGCGAGAGGGAGTTTCCCGGGTAAATTTCATGTGGATAGAACGATTTTGTTCACCATCGGCGGCCACGGCCATAATCGGATAATCGATTAAACCGTCTTGGAAGGACATCTGATAGCGGAAAGTGCCATCGGAATTGAGTTTAATCGGACGACCACCGATAGTTACCGTCGCATCGGGTTCGGTGGCACCATAGACGATTAATTCGGCATCGGCAACTAACCAGAATTTGCGCGGACGTTGTAGGGTTTCCGAAGCACCCATACCGATACCAGAAGCAGTTATGCCGATACCGGAAGCGGTTAGTCCCGATACCGTGGGAACTGCCCACATACCAACCCCAGAGGGGAATACATAAGAACTGATCACTTCCGACATCGGTACGGAACCAGCGACGTGCTGCATAGAACCAAACAAGGAACCGGCCACCCGTAGGGCCTCGATATCGCCGACACTCTCGAAAATTTGGTCGTAGATAGGGCTTCCAGTGGTTCCGGTGCTGCTGTCGTAGCGTTTGCTGGGGGGAACGAGTTCGTAAACAGTTTTACCCACCAGTTCTTCTTCCCAGTTAACGGTGACAAAAATATCTTCAATCCAGTCGGAAGGATAGACGGGAGGAATCCGCACTAAAGGAGAACGGGCCAAAACTAACCAACGACCATCAGCACAACGATAACCGATATCGATAACATAATCTCGATCGCTGACCGGAATCGGTAAATACCATTCTCGGGCTAATTCATCACAGAGATATTCTTGGACGCTATGCGCGCCTTGGCTATTGAGATCGATATCGGTGACATCATAAAGACGCAGGGCTAACTGTTGTCCCCCTTGACGACGTAGATTTTCTTTTGATTCGTTGGGGATATCCCAATAAGCATAGGCCCACTGAGGATCGCGAGGTAGGAGGGTGATGCGATTTTCACCGTAGCCACCGGGCAGATCTCCTAAACCATCATCCACTGAACCTAGGATATCTTCGATCGGGTTAGCTTGGCCTAATTCAAATTTTGCTGCTTCCATTGGTTTTTCCTCTTTAATAATAGATTTAAAATTGCCGCTTACTCCCATAGCTTGGGTAATTGACTCGATTAACTGCGTTTTCCGCATCCGACTGTAACGAGAGATGCTGTATTGACTGGCAACTCGTCGCAGTTGCCGCAAGGTCATCTCATCTAAGGGGGGGTATTCTGGAACCATGAGTTGACGCTCTCCGATTAGTTACGACGGCAAATGTTTTTGGGCATTTGCAAAAGCAGTGATCTGGGTAATCCTTCTAACTACTCATCGATTGCTTTGTGAACGAGAGATCCACTCGATGGGGATCAAGGGAATCGCTTGTTATAAATACCTATTAAACAGCAAGATTCCGATTTTGACCAAGTACATTGTCATGATTTCTTGATAAAACCGCCAAACCCTTGATCCCAAAGAGATTGTTATATCAGGAAGTTTTGATATTCTTATTGGCTGTTGGGGTTTTAGGGTGTTGGGGTTTTAGGGTGTTGGGGTTTTAGTTGAAATTCCCCCACTTCCCCACTCCCCCACGTCCCCATTTCCCCACTCCCCCACTTCCCCATTTCCCCTAATCCCTATCCTCTAACGAGACTGTACTCCGATCCCGATCGCCTGTAATCTGATATTGAGACTTTTAGTTAAGGAGACTGAACCGCTTGGCTACTCGTGTGATTATTGTTCGTCATGGACAAAGCAGTTATAACGCAGAGCAGAAAATACAAGGTCGCAGTGATGGCTCGGTTTTGACGGAAAAAGGGCATCTGGATGCGGAAAAAGTAGGAAATGCCCTCAGTCAAATCGATATCGCCGCTTTTTACTGTAGTCCTCTCCAAAGAGCCAAATCTACTGCTGAGGTGATTCAGTCTCGTTTAAATCACTCTCCCGTCATTCAACCCACTTCGCAGTTACTAGAAATCGATCTGCCTATCTGGGAAAATATGGTCAAAGAGGAGGTAAAAGCTCAACACCCCCAAGAATATCGGGATTGGCACCAAAAACCTCACGAATTTAAGATGATACTTCCCGATGGTCAAGAACATTATCCCGTTCTCTCCCTATATCAACAAGCGCAGGATTTTTGGCGAGAAATTATTCCCCAACACGATGGCCAAACTATCCTCATTGTTGCCCATAACGGCATTAATCGCTGTTTAATCCTCAGTGCCATCGGTATTCCGGTTTCCTTATACCATTCCCTACAACAATCTAACTGTTGCGTTAATGTTCTCAATTTTACGGGTAATTTTGGTGATCCTGTCCAGGTGGAATCCCTCAATCAAACGGCACACCTAGGGATAGCTTTACCCCCACCACGTCCTCCTTTCCAAGGTTCGAGGCTGCTGCTGGTGCGTCACGGAGAAACCCAATGGAATCGGGATAAACGTTTTCAAGGTGTGCGCGATATTCCTCTCAATGATAATGGCAAAGCTCAAGCTGAGAAAGCCGCCGAATTTCTGCGAGAAACGGCGATCGATCACGCTGTCACCAGTCCTTTGTCCCGTCCCAAGGAAACTGCCCAAATTATCCTGCAATATCACCCCAATGTCACCTTAGACACCCAAGGGGATCTGACAGAAATCTGTCACGGACTTTGGGAAGGTAAATTAGAGGAGGAAATTGAAGCGAGTTTCCCCGGGATGTTAGAAGACTGGAAAAATGCCCCAGAAACCGTGCAAATGCCGGAAGGGGAGAATTTACAGGAAGTTTGGGATCGAGCGATCGCTTGTTGGCAGCAAATCGTTAAAACCTATAGTAATAGTGATAGTCCTAAGACAATTATGGTAGTAGCTCACGATGCCATTAATAAGGTGATTCTTTGTTATTTATTGGGTTTAAAACCCGCTAATTTCTGGAATATTAAACAGGGAAATGGTGCGGTTAGCGTTATCGATTATCCCAAAGGAGTTGACTCTCAACCGGTCCTGCAAGCAATTAATATTACCTCTCATCTAGGAGCGGGAATACTCGATCGCACGGCAGCCGGCGCTTTATAACAGTTATCAGTGATCAGTTATCAGTTATCAGTGGGTAAGTTAACAGTTATCAGTTATCAGTATTCAGAAGATTGCTTTTATTTATTCTTCCCAATTCATAATTCATAATTACGGCTAACTAGAAGCCAATAATTTATTCTCAATCTGTCTAACTACCGTTAGAGCCGAATAGCTGACTCCGGCAGTGCCTTCTCCCGGATGGGTGGAATCTCCCACTAACCAAAGATGGGGGATCGGAGTGCGCGTCGCTACTCCAAAAGGGCCAAAAGTGGACAATCTTTGACCAATACCGCCGACAATGCCCTGATTTCGCCCCGTAAACCGTTCAAAAGTGCGCGGTGTAGCTGATTCGATATGAACGATGTGATCAGGACTGAGATGGAAATAATTACCGAGACGCTCGATCGCCTCTTGGGTGTATGCTGCTTTTAATTGCTGATAATTATCTTCTCCTTTTCGCCACCAAAGACTGGTATCGGTGAAGGAAGAAGCAATAATCGTCGCTTTTCCCACTGGAGCGCGGCCATCCCCTTCTTTACTCACGGAAACAAACAAAGAGTTATTTTCGCCGATTATGCCATCGTAATCGTAGAGAAATTGCAAATGGGGGGGACAATCGGGGGGAATAGCAGCGCGATCGACTCCTAAGTAAACCACAAAAGCACCGGATGCGGGGGGAAGTTTTTCGATTCTCCGGTGATAAAGACTGGGAATGGCTTCGCGATCGATTAATTGTGGTAAATTTTGGATCGGGATATTAGCGACAATCTCATCGGCCATTTCTGGATATATTTCGCCATTTTTTTGATTTCTGACGATAATTCCCGTAGCTTTTCCCTTTTCTGTCAGTATTTTTTCCACTGTGTGGCGCATTTGCAATTTACCGCCGTATTTTTCCAAAGCTGCTACTAGGCGATCGCTTAATACTTGCATACTACCCTGAAGGTGGGATAAACCTTGGGGAGACTGAGAAACTGCTAAAGCGGTGGCGGCATAAAGTAAAGCGGTTTCATCGGCAGTAACTTGGGAATAAAGCTTTAACTGGAGATCAAGAAAGGTTTTTAGGCGTTTATCCCTCTCTAAGCCGTATAATCGCAGAGCATCGCCCACAGTCATCAAAGTAAAGGGGAAGGTAATAGCAGTATCTACACGCAAAGCGGCGATTAATTGCCCTAAATCCCACCAGTTGCGCGGGGGTAAAACTGGATCGCGACTTTGAAAACGCCAACTTGCTTGAAAGAGTTTTTGTAATAATTGCCAAAAAGGTTCGCTGCCCGGAAATTGTTTTTGTCTTTCCTCTTGCCACTTTTGCCGATCGCGCCAGACATTAATCGGAGTGGTTTCCCCCGGCAGAAAAACGGCACAAGCGGGATCGCAGGGGACAGAATCGGGTAAATCTATCCCTAATTCGGCAAAAATGCGCTGATGAATGCCCCCTACTTCTAATCCTGCCACTTGAGTTGCCCCCACGTCAAAAGTGAAACCCCGACGGGAAAAAGTCGAGGCGCAACCTCCGGGGACAAGCGCCTGATCATATACTGTGACTTGATAACCTCGACGCGCCAATAATGCCGCCGCCGTTAGTCCGCCAATCCCTGCACCAATAACGGTAATTTGCGTCATTTTCTTAACAATTATTTATATTTATTTTTATACTAACGGTTTTGGCAGTCAGTTATCAGTTATCAGTTATCAGTTATCAGTTATCAGTTATCAGTTATCAGTTATCAGTTATCAGTTATCAGTTATCAGTTATCAGTTATCAGTTATCAGTTATCAGTTCACTGTTTACTGTTTACTGTTTACTGAAAAGCTCCCCACTTCCCCACACCCTACACCCCACACCCATCTGCTGGGGAATCTTAACAGTTTACCCGCGCCCCTAGGGTATCTAAAGCTAAAATTTTCACCTCAGAGTTAATCCCCACTTGCTGCCAAGCATTTGTCATCTCTGTGGCTGTTTTTTGGGCATTGTCGGGGTTAGTTAAAGCCAATAGGGTGGGACCTGCGCCACTAATTACCATCCCGTAAGCACCGGCATTAATGGCGGCTTTTTTCACCCTTTCGTAACCCGGGATCAAAGATTGCCGATAGGGTTGATGCAGTTTATCCTCTAGGGCAATTCTCAGCCAATCGCCGTTACCCGTCTCCAATCCCCGCAATAATAAACCCAAGCGGGAAATATTGAAAATCGCCTCCTGACGGCTAATTTTTTCCGGTAAAACCGCCCGAGCTTTTTCCGTAGCCAGTTCAAAATCGGGAATCGCTAGGACGGGAATGAGATTTTTTTGCCAAAATACTTGACAAATAGCCCAATTTGTGCTATCCCCTGCCGATAGCTGACAGTTGCCCCGCAAAGCCGGCACCACATTATCTGGATGTCCCTCCAAGGCGATCGCTAATGCTTCGATTTCCCCCATAGATAAAGGATTTCCCGCGCATTGATTGGCAGCCAATAACCCACCGACAATAGCAGTGGCAGAACTACCTAAACCTCTAGCCAGAGGAACCCCTAAACCGATCTCGATGGCTATGGGGGGCGGATTCTGTCCTATTTTTTGATAAACTTGCAAAAAAGAAGTGTAGATTAAATTATCAGCACCTTGGCTAACTTTAGCTGATTCAGTTCCCTTGACAATAATGCTGACAGGGTTAGCTGTTGTTGCCGGCAGCAGGGTAAAAGTAAACTGATTATATAGGGTTAAGGCCGCTCCGAGACAATCGAAGCCAGGCCCAATATTAGCAGTGGTAGCGGGAACTGTTACCGTAAAAGTTGTCATCGTTAAGCTTTTGCCTGAAGATAGCGGCGATTTACCTCCTCCCAGTTAACCACATTCCACCACTGTTTTAAATACTCAGCCCGTTGATTACGGTATTTTAAGTAATAGGGTGCGAAACGTTTAGGCATGAAATAAGGTTGAAATACCTGAAATAACCGCCTAGTAAGGTCTTCAGTCCCCTGACTGAATCTAACAGGTCAACCCTGACCAACCTTATAACTGTTTATATGTCCCAACGTTTAGTATCACA
>NZ_JAPZSR010000424.1:0-19627 GCF_027531875.1 Microcystis sp. LE19-84.1B
AAAACTTTTCTGACTTTTCTTCAGCTATTTATGAATGTCTGAATGATGCCCACCTGAAACATAAAAAAGAACTGGATTCCTTGCTCACTCTACGATTTCAGAAGTTTAATAAATCTCAGATTATGAACGTCTAAAGTATATTTATGAGCTAAGCTAGGTTGTTCGCTATCTAGGGCTTGCTGAATGGATGTAGAATTCTTGCCAAGCAAGGCTTTCAGCAATTTTGAAAACGATAAAGTGCAAGAATCTGACATTTGGAGGCTCAAAATCCATGCACTTTGGTCAAAACTGGAGTTTAGACTGTGCGACTAGGGGGCAAGGGGAAATCTGACAGGGTTAGCAACAGCAAAATCTCGTAAGGTTCGTGACGATTATACACAATGGGAGTAATTGATACAGCAGGATCCGAGTGCTTGGAAACTTGCACGCTCGGTACTGTAGGGGGGAAAGCCCTAAGGCTCTACCCATTGGGACAAACGGTATCTTACTCTATATAGGGTCTGCTGAAAAAGTCCTAGGGTGAGGTCAGGCAGAAGGCAGGAGACAAAAGGCAGGAGACAGGAGGAGATAGGGTGATAGGGTTTTGGGGTGATAGGGTTTTGGGGTGATAGGGTGATGAGACAGCTTCCCCATTTCCCCATTTCCCCACTTCCCCAGTTCCCCAGTTCCCCAGTTCCCCAGTTCCCCACTTCATAATTCATAATTCATAATTCATAATTCTTCCTCCCCACACTCCACACCCCAATGCTCCCTGATTACTGATATTGTGATATGTAATTAGCTTAACTCGCTTACCTTTTTAGTTCACGCATACACCCTCTTCAATCGATCGCTATGACTTTTCCCACTACGTCCCCCCAAGTCTCGGAGATAGAGAATAATCGTGCTTGGCATAATTTAACTGGCGAACAAACCCTCGAAATCCTGAGAACCAATGGGGAAACTGGCTTAAACGAGGCGGAAATTGTTAAAAGAAAGGATATTTTCGGGTTAAATGAACTAAAAGAAACGGGGGGACGTAGCCCGTTAATGATTCTCTGGGAACAGTTTACTAACATTATGTTAGTGATGCTAATTGCCGTGGCGGTGGTTTCAGCAGTTTTGGATCTGAAAAAAGCGGAATTTCCCAAAGATGCGATCGCTATTTTTACAATTGTTATTTTAAACGGTATTTTAGGATATTTACAGGAAAGTCGGGCAGAAAAGGCTTTAGCCGCCCTTAAGCAGTTATCCTCGCCGAAAGTCCGGGTTATTCGTAATAGTAGCACCTTTGAAGTGACGGCCAAGGAACTTGTCCCCGGAGATATCATGTTACTAGAAGCGGGGGTACAAATTGCTGCCGATGGCAGATTATTAGAAGCACAAAACCTGCAAATCCGCGAAGCTGCCTTAACGGGTGAAGCGGAATCGGTGAATAAACAAGCACAGAAGGTTTTACCGGAAGATGCCTCTTTGGGCGATCGCATTAACCTCGTCTATCAGGGTACGGAAGTAGTACAGGGACGGGGGAAAGTGGCGATTACCAAGACGGGAATGGATACGGAAATCGGTAAAATTGCCGCTTTGTTGCAAGGAGTAGAAAGTGAACCAACTCCCCTACAGCAGCGAATGTCGCAGTTAGGTAACGTTTTAGTGAGTAGTTCCCTGGCTTTAGTGGCTATAGTCGTCCTTGGCGGTGTAATTCGCTTTGGTTGGCAGTTTTTTGAAACATTCCTCGAAACTTCCCTTAGTATGGCTGTGGCTGTTGTCCCCGAAGGTTTACCAGCAGTGGTAACGGTGACATTGGCAATTGGAACCCAAAGAATGGTGAGAAGACAAGCTTTAATCCGTAAATTGCCGGCAGTGGAAACCTTAGGCTCGGTAACGACGATTTGCTCCGATAAAACCGGAACTTTAACTCAAAATAAAATGGTGGTGCAGAAAGTTAATACTTCCGAGCAGACAATTACTGTCACGGGGGAGGGTTACGCGCCCATCGGTGAGTTTAGTGGTGCTAGTGAAAGTGATCCCGAACTACAGGCAATTTTAACTGCTTGTGTCCTGTGTAATGATGCACTTTTGCAGAATCAAGCTCAAGAATGGTCAATTTTAGGCGATCCCACCGAAGGAGCTTTACTGACTTTAGCGGGTAAAGGAGGACTATATCGGGAAGCATTGGAACCAAAAAGCCCTCGTTTAGGCGAATTTCCCTTTTCTTCCGAACGAAAGAGAATGTCAGTAATCTGTGAGAATGCTCAGTTAGGTTTGGGGGATTCTGCCTATTTAATGTTTACCAAAGGCTCACCGGAATTAATTCTCGAACGTTGTTCTCTGGTCCAAGTTGGGGCGGAAAGTCAACCCTTAACAAATGAACAAAGAAGCCGTATTTTGGCACAAAATGACGAAATGGCGGGTAATGGCCTACGAGTCTTAGGTTTTTCCTATAAACCGATGACAGAAGTGCCAGAAGCGGAAAGAGAAGATAGTGAGGAACAATCCCTGGTTTGGTTGGGATTGGTGGGAATGCTCGATGCACCCCGCAAAGAAGTTAAAGAAGCGGTTGCCCTCTGTCGTCAAGCGGGAATTCGTCCGATTATGATTACCGGAGATCACCAATTAACGGCAAAAGCGATCGCATTTGAATTAGGCATTGCTGCCCCCGGAGAGCGAGTAATCACGGGTAAAGAATTAGAAAAAATGTCTCAGAATGACCTAGAGGCAGAGGTAGATGGTGTGAGCGTCTATGCTCGCGTTTCTCCCGAACATAAGCTGAGAATCGTCCAAGCTTTGCAAAAACGGGGTAAATTCGTCGCCATGACGGGGGATGGAGTCAATGATGCTCCAGCACTAAAACAAGCGGATATCGGTATCGCCATGGGGATTACGGGAACCGATGTCAGCAAAGAAGCCAGCGATATGATTTTGCTGGATGATAATTTTGCCACCATCGTCGCTGCCACCGAAGAGGGGCGCGTGGTTTACAGCAACATTCGGCGCTTTATTAAATACATTCTCGGCAGTAATATTGGCGAGGTTTTAACCATTGCGGCGGCTCCTCTGCTCGGTTTAGGCGGTGTCCCCCTTTCTCCCTTGCAAATCCTCTGGATGAACCTTGTTACTGACGGTTTACCGGCTCTTGCTCTGGCAATGGAACCCGCCGAACCTAATGTGATGAAACGTCCACCTTTTAGCCCCCGGGAAAGCATTTTCGCCCGCGGTTTGGGTTGGTATATGATTCGCATCGGCATCGTCTTTGCCATTCTCACCATTATTATGATGTACTGGGCTTACCGATATACTCAGGCAACTCCCGAAATCGGAGATCCTGGACGCTGGAAAACCATGGTATTTACTACCCTCTGTTTAGCACAAATGGGTCATGCTTTGGCGGTGCGTTCCCATACCCAGTTAGCTGTGCAAATGAATCCCTTCTCTAATCCTTATATTATTGCCGCCGTGGGCTTGACAACGATCCTACAATTGTTGTTAATTTATGCTCCTCCTCTACAAAACTTCTTCGGTACTCAATGGATTAGTGGCACGGAATTATTAATCTGTTTTGGATTTAGTGCCTTAATGTTTGTTTGGATTGAGTTGGAGAAGTTATTTATTCGCTGGTTCATGACGAAAAAATAAATCAATGCCAACACCAATTATTCTGACTTTAACGGTTTTAGTCGTTGCTTTAGTCGCTTTTGTGGCGGAATGGCTGCCAGTAGATTTAACCGCTTTATCCGTGGCAATTGTCCTCATTCTTTTCGGTTTAGTTACTCCCGAAGAAGGCATCGCCGGATTTAGTAATTCTGCCACGGTGACAGTGATGGCGATGTTTGTGCTTAGTGCCGGAATTACCCGCACGGGAGTGATTCAAGTAGTTCGCGATCGCTTGCTGGTTTGGGGGGGCAAAAATCCCCACCAACAGGTATTTGTACTAGGAGCATTAGTGGGGCCAATTAGTGCTTTTATTAATAACACGGCAGTGGTGGCGATCTTTTTACCTATCGTCGAAGATTGGTGTAAAAAACAAAAAATTTCTCCTTCTAAGTTATTAATTCCCCTTTCCTACGCCACGGTTTTAGCGGGGATGATTACCGTGGTGGGAACTTCTACAAACATTCTCGCTAGTGGTATTTCTGCCAAGCTGGGTTATGGGCAATTTAGCTTATTTCAATTCACTGCTTTGGGGGTAGTAACTTTTTTAGCAGGTTTGATTTATTTAGCAATTTTTGCCCCGAAATTATTACCCGATCGCAAATCTTCCACAGGGGAATTTTTGGACGATGATTATGGTTCTAAAGTATATCTGAGTGAGGTAATTATTAGCCCTCGTTCTAGTCTTATCGGTCAAACTTTATCCGAAAGTGGACTACAAAGAAAGTTTGATTTTGATGTGTTGGAATTAATCAGAAATAAGGTACATTTACCGCAACCTTTAGCCGATAAAGTTCTCAATGCTGGCGATATTTTAATCGTTCACAGTAGTCGGGAAGAACTATTAAAAATTAAGGATGAACGAGGCTTAGAAATCTTTGCCGATGTCAAATTTCACCAAGGAGATATTGAATCGGTAATTACTACAGGTGAGGAAAAATTAGCCGAGGTTTTGCTTCTCTCTAATTCCCGTTTAATTGGGACAACTTTAAAAGATTTGAAATTCCGTCAGCGTTATAACGCAACGGTTTTAGCGATTCGGCGTGGTTCGGAATTACTGCAAGGAAGATTAGGGAAAATTCCTTTAAAGTTTGGCGATTTGCTTTTAGTTCAGGGACCCAAACAGAGTTTTGTGGGGTTACAAACTACAAGAGAATTATTAGTCTTAGAAGAGAAAGAGATCGAATCATTGCGACAGGATAAAGGCATTATTGCTTTAATGATTACTTTGTTAGTGATTATTATTGCCGCTTTTGATATTCAACCGATTCTCGTCACCAGTTTAGTCGGAGTGGTTTTAATGGTAATTACTGGCTGTCTAAAACCGGGGGAAGTCTATGGTTCCATTCGTTGGGATATTATCTTTTTATTAGCGGGTTTAATTCCCCTGGGTACTGCCATGGATAACTCAGGAACGACTAAATGGTTAGCAGATAATTTAGTGGCTATCGGCGGCAATCTTTCGGGGTTTTGGATCTTAGTTTTCTTCTATCTAATTACCTCATTTTTAACTGAAATCCTCTCTAATAATGCTGCCGTCGTGTTAATGATTCCCGTCGCCGTGGAAGTGGCGAAAACTTTGGGTTTAAATCCTTTGGCTTTTATGTATGCTGTCACCTTTGCTGCTTCTAATAGTTATCTAACACCGATTGGCTATCAAACTAACACCATGGTTTATGCCCCCGGGGGCTATAAATTCCTCGATTTTACCCGTTTGGGTGCGCCCCTAAATTTAATTTTGACGTTTTTAACCCCTAGTTTAATTGTCTTGTTTTATGGCTTGAAATAAAGAAAGAGATCGAAGAATATTCGATCTCTAAAAAGAATTTGATCAGTAGTCAAAACTATTTCGATTCAGCAAAGCGTTTACGCAGGGATTCGGTGCGCTTTTTCGCCACGGTATTATTAGGATCAAATTTGAGAGTTTCTTCGTAGGTTTCGAGAGCTTTTTTGGCCATTTGTTTCTTTTCGTAAACATTGCCAAGATTATTAAGAGCGATCGAGTATTGAGGATAAAGTTTAATTGCCTCTTTGTAGTTACGAATCGCTAATTCTAATTGTTCTTGGGCAAAATAGGAAAAACCGATCGCATTATAGATTAGGGATTGATTTTCTGGTTCGATGCTTTCTTCTTCAGAGATTTTTAAAGCCTTTTGCAGTAAACTCAATGCTTGAACATAGAGTTTTTTATCGAGATACAGACTCCCTAATTCATAGTATTCTTTAGCTGTACCTTTTTCTTTTTGCAATTTCTTTTGTAGCTTGTTAAAGGTTCCTTCCACTCGACGGGTTTTAAAGATTTGCACGATGACAAAAATTCCTAAACCAATCACGAAAATTAGCAATCCAGAAACGTAAATAAGCGGCAGGGTATCTTCCATAATTAGCGATCGAGCAATTAATATCTTTATACTTATTCAATCAGATTATAGCAGGATTTAGTCAGTGATCAGTGATCAGTTATCAGTTATCAGTTATCAGTTATCAGATTTGAGTTTTCAGTTCACTGTTCACTGTTCACAGCAAAAAACTCCCTTCTCCCCCCTCCCCACTTCCCACACCCCACACCCCACTTCCCACACCCCCCCGATGTCGGGGGGGTTGGGGGGGTAACACCCCACACCCCATCACCCTATCTCCCCATTTCCCGAATTCTCAGAGGTAAACCCCAATAGTTCACCCGTTCTGCTAACCAGCCGGTGGATTCTAGCCGATCGATCGCTTGGTTGACGCGTTCTCGGAGACTTTGGTACTGTAAACCTTTAGGGAGAACGACTCCTAGAGCGATCGCCCCTAACTCGATCGGTAATTGACGATAATTGGGGAATTGCTGCACCCAACCAGTTAAAAGGCTATTATCAGCCGCAAAAGCGTCTATTTCCCCGGTTTCCAGTAAATTTAAAGCTTCTTGATAGGAAGCAACCCCGCGCAGGATAGCGTTAGGCAAATTGGAACGCACAAGGGCGATTGTCGTCGAGCCGTTGAGTACGGCGATTCTAGAGTTAGCTAAGTCTTCTAAACGCTGCAATTGCGGGTTTTTCGTCACAAAACCGCTGCTATCGAGGTAATAAAAGGGGCTAAAATCCACTAAGCGCTGACGTGCAGGAGTAATCGCCACACGAGCGATCGCCAAATCCACCCGATCATCAATAACCACCTGTAAACGTTCTTGATTACTAACGGGTTTGAGAATAATAGCACTGTCAGAACCGAGAATTTCTGACGCTAGACGTTTAGCGATGTCGATTTCCAATCCTTGCAGATTCCCCTGAGAATCAAGGAAAGCGAGGGGAGGGAGATTATTTTTGACAGCGACAATTAATTTTCCCCTGCGTATAATTGTATCGAGATCGGCGCTAAAACTTGGGGCTACACCCAAGAGCAAAAAACCAAGAATAAATAACAAATTTTTCATACTGTTTTACCTAAACTAACTCGATTCCTACCTTGATTTTTAGCGGCAAACATGGCATGATCAGCCCGCTCGATCACCGCTTCTAGATTATTATCTTCAGGGCTAAATGTTGCCACACCAATACTAGCAGTAACTCGCACTTTTTGTCGATCAATTTCAATATTTAACTTGTTAATTACTTGACAAATGCGCCAGGCTGTGGTAGCAGCATCTTCAAGATTAGTTTCTGGGAGAATAGCGACAAATTCCTCGCCCCCAAAGCGCCCAAAACTATCCACTTGACGCAGACAGTTTTTAATTGCCCCAGCGACAGTAATTAAAGTTTTGTCCCCTAGGAGATGACCAAAGGTATCGTTAATATGTTTAAAATGGTCGATATCAATGAATACAAGCGAAAAATAACGATGATAACGACGACATCGTTGCAATTCTTTCTCGCCCAAGGCGAGAATCTCTCGACGATTATTTACCCCAGTTAGGCTATCAGTTCTGACTAGCTGTTCTAGTTGAGAATTGATATTTTTCAGTTCTTCTTGCGTTTTTTTCAGTTCTAAATGAATTTTAACTTTGGCTAACAGTTCCCAACTATAAAAGGGTTTATTTACATAGTCCACAGCCCCAGAATTAAAAGCATTGATAATATCTTCTTTTTTCTTACTATCTGTTACAAAAATAATCGGTATATGAGCGTATAAAATGTCAGATTTTAGTCTTCGACAAAGCTCTATTCTCGTCATATATGGCATCATTAAGTCAAGAATAATTAGGTCAGGATTAGCAGTTTTTACTCGTTCTATTGCCTGTTTAACACTACTAGCATAAGTGGTGGTATAACCAGCAGAATCAAGAATATTCACAGCCAATTGGAGATTTTTACCGACATCATCAACCACTAAAACTAGACAGTCTTCAGGACGAAATTTAATCATCATCGGTAAGTATAAGTAATCAAGTTAAGGACAAAATAGAGATACAATTATTAGTGATACAGCATTTCTTATACAGATGAAGTATGATGGGATTGGGCATCGCCCCCAAAGGTTAAGTAGGGAGGCACAATTATTTGTAGGATGGGTTAGCGGTAGCGTAACCCATGCGGGGGTTGGATTTCATGCTTCAACCCAACCTACGTTCATCTTATATTTAATTCCACCCACCTACTTAAGCTTATCCCTAGTTTCTAGAAGTCCGCTTTTTTCGACTAAAATAAAAAAAGCCAGCCAGAATAGCCACAATTTTAAAAATTTCTCCTCTTAGACTTGACGTGAAAGAGTCCCTCAACCCTACTTCTTTGGATTTCAAAACCATTTTTCCCTTTAAACTCGACGACTTCCAGCAATCGGCGATCGCTGCTCTCGCTGCCGGTAAATCAGTGGTTGTCTGCGCTCCCACGGGTTCCGGCAAAACTTTAATCGGAGAATACGCTATCTATCGCGCCCTCGAAAGGGGCAAACGGGTTTTCTACACCACTCCCCTGAAAGCTCTTTCTAACCAAAAATTCCGGGATTTTCAAGAAAAATTCGGTCGCACCCCCACCGATGGCGATGAGGACTCCCCGCTGCTCTTTGCCGAAGTGGGATTGATTACCGGCGATGTGGTGATCAATCCTTCAGCATTAATTGTAGTCATGACTACAGAAATTTTTCGCAATATGCTCTACAGGACTCCGATCGGTGAGGTAGGCACTTCCCTAGAAAACGTGGAAACCCTAGTTCTCGATGAATGTCACTATATCAGCGATCGAGGTCGCGGCACCGTTTGGGAAGAATCAATTATCTACTGTCCCCCTAGTATCCAATTAGTCGCCCTCTCCGCCACCATCGGCAACCCGGGGGAACTCACCGACTGGATTAACTGGGTGCGGCAACTACGCCAACCCAGCGACAATAAACAGACCTCCAGCTGCGAGCTAATTAACTCCGATTTTCGCCCCGTCCCCCTGCGCTTTTATTTCGCCAATAAAGAGGGATTATTCCCGCTGCTCGACCCAAAACAGAGCAAAGTTAACCCGAAACTACGCTCAAAAGTCGGCCACGGCAAACCCCGACGCTTAAAACGAGAAGATTGTCCCACCATCGCCTCGATTGTCACCACTCTGCGGGACAAGGATATGCTCCCAGCCATTTACGTCATTTTCAGCCGTAAAGGTTGCGATCAGGCGATTCGAGAGCTAAAAAACCTCAATCTCGTTAATCCAGAAGAAGCTAGAGCCATTTACTACCGTTTACTCATTTTCTTCCTGGAAGATAATCCCAATCTGCAAGAACTCGCCCTTTCCTTCTTTGCCGTCGAAAATCCGCCTCTACACCAGAAATTACTGGCTTTTTTCGCTAATAACCCCCAGTCTGACGATCAACTCCTCAGCCTCTTAACCGCCGATTCCGAGACGAAAAATCAACTGTTTGAATTCCTAGCCAGTGCTTCCCAATTGGTGCGCGCCGACCAAGTGGAACCCCTCACCCGGGGCTGTGGTGTTCACCATGCTGGGATTTTACCCCTCTGGAAAGAATTAGTCGAACAACTCTTTGAAGCCGGTTTAATTAAGGTGGTTTTTGCCACCGCCACCCTCTCAGCCGGGATTAATATGCCCGCTCGCACCACTGTCATCTCGGCCCTCTCCAAACGCACCGATGATGGCCATAGTATGCTGACTCCCTCGGAATTTGTCCAGATTGCCGGCCGGGCCGGTCGCAGGGGAATGGACGCAGTGGGCCATGTGGTGACAGTACAAACGCCCTTTGAAGGGGCAAAAGAAGCGGCTTTTCTGGCCACCGCCCAACCGGAACCCCTGCAAAGCTGTTTTGCGCCCAGTTACGGCATGGTCTTAAATCTCCTGCAAAAACACAGTCTAGAGGAGACAAAAGACCTCTTAGAGCGCAGTTTCG
Source organism: Microcystis sp. LE19-84.1B (assembly GCF_027531875.1). NCBI lineage: Bacteria > Bacillati > Cyanobacteriota > Cyanophyceae > Chroococcales > Microcystaceae > Microcystis > Microcystis sp. LE19-84.1B. Next base: position 9,931 of record NZ_JAPZSR010000424.1, read on the forward strand.
CCGAATATCTCGCTCGTTTGAAGTTAAGCCCCGAACGACAACAGATTACCGCCTTAACCACCGAATTAGCTAAGTTGGATATGGAATTAGCCGGTATCGAACGGGAGCAGGTCTTTAGTTACGAAAAGCTCCGGGAAAGACTGCGGGAAGAAGAAAGACTGTATAAAATTCTCGCTAGTCAGTCAGAGGCACAGAAACGACAGGAAATACATCTAAAATTGCCGAATATTCCCGTCGGAACTATCCTCCATCTCAAGGGCAAACATATTAAGGTTCCCGTCCCCGTCCCCGCTATCTTTGTCAATACCCTGCACGGAGCCGGTCAAGTGCGAACCCTTGTTTGTTTAGGTAGTGATAATCGCTGGTATTTAGCCGCCTATGCCGATATTAGCGAGATCGATCGAGGTTTTCTCACTCCTGCGGCATTAGGCGAACTGATACCCCCTTCCCTAGAAGCTGTTTCCCTAGGGGGTTGGCGCAAGGGTGAGGAAAATACTCAGGCGATCGCCGATTTAATCCCCCAACAAGTGCAGGGCATCCCACCAGTGGCGGAACTGGCAACACAATCACAAAAAATTGAAATTGTCAATAGTCAAATTGCCGCTCATCCCCTGCAAAAACGCAAAAATCCAGGGCGATTGATGAAATTATACTACGATCGAGAGATTGCTCGCGATAAGTTACACAAGACCCAGATTAAATACCAAAAACAACAATCGCGTAAATCCTACTACTGGGAAGAATTTCTGAATCTAATCGAGATTTTGCGGGAATTCCAAGCATTAGAGGGTTATTTGCCCACTCCCCTGGGAGAAGCGGCGGCCACTATTCGCGGGGAAAATGAACTCTGGTTAGGATTAGCGATGATGTCCGGAGATTTGGACCGATTGACTCCTAGCCAACTAGCCGCCGCCATCAGCGCTATAATTACGGAACCCCCTCGCCCCGATACTTGGTGCAATTACCCACCTGTGCCAGAAGTTATCGATATTTTGCGACAAGGAGAGGGAAATTCCCCCGGTTTGCGAGAAGTTCGCCGTTTACTCTATCAAGCTCAATCTCGCTACGATATCACTATTCCTGTCTGGTTAGAAACCCAACTGATGGGGATTGCCTCCCGTTGGGCCCAGGGGACATCCTGGCCAGAATTGTGCGAAAATACTAGCCTCGATGAGGGAGATCTAGTGCGATTATTACGGCGCACCGTCGATGTTCTCTGGCAAATTCCCCAAATTCCCCGGGTTTCTCAAGTCCTTAAAGATAATGCCCGTCTTGCCGTCACAGCCATGAAGCGCTTTCCTTTGTAATATTGATCGCTCTTTTAAACAATGGGAGATGGTAGGGAAAGTAACTGTTGGTGGATTTGCTCGATTAGGGCGAGGATTTGCTGATAATTGTGGTGCAATCCCTGATGATAGAGGTGATTTGCTCCTTGATTTAAATCCGCCAAAGCTGATTGATAATAACCCAATTGATGCCGCAGTAATCCCCTTCTAATATAAGCATCGGCATAAAAAGGATCAATGGCAATCGCTCGATTTAAATGGGCGATCGAGCGGTCGTATTCACCTAATTGGTCAGCGGTACAAGCTAGATTATAGTAGGCTGAGGCGTTATTTTTATTTAACCGGAGAGCTTGAGTAAAATCCGCTTTGGCTGAGGTAAAATTGTGGAGGGCTAAATGAGATAAACCTCGATCATTATAAATAGTGGCTAAAGTGTCGGGTTGCTGGTTAGTAATTTGACGCAAGGATTGATTAAAATCCGCTAGGGCAAGGGGATAATTTTTCATAGCCGCCTGAACTAAACCTCGATTATAGTAGGCTTGATAATAGGTGGGTTTTAGCCGGATAGTCTGGTTATAATCGGTCAGTGCCTGTGAATAATCTCCCAAACGATAAAAAGCTAAACCCCGATGGAAATAGGCTAGATAATTATCAGATTGCTGTTGTAAAGAGCGCGTGCAGTCTTGCCAAGCGTGCAGATAATCCTGTAAATAAATCTCAGTTAAACAGCGATTACTGTAGGCTAGGGCCAAGTTATTTTCCTGTTCCAGCGACTGATTGAAATCCTGCAAAGCTTGCTGATAATTACCCGCCTCTAGTTGTTCAATTCCCGATCGCAACCAGTAGGATAAATGTACTGATTGAATCGCTTTTCCCGGCCGAGGCAATCCCCCCAGCACAAGCGAGCAGAGCAGTGCAACCATAACCAATCCACCGAGGCGAGGAAGAAAATTTTTCAAAACCGTTGACATAGGAGTATCTTTGTGCATATACTCCCAATTCTGAGGAAACTTTCTCGATCGATCAACAGACAGCCTGTCAAATACAGGAGTCAGTTATCAGTTATCAGTTATCAGTTATCAGATGTGAGTTTTCAGTTCACTGATTACTGTTTACTGTTCACTGTTCACTGAAAATACACCCCACACCCCCCAGTCTAGGACTGGTCTATGTCTGTAGAGGTCGGGGCTGCGATAAGCTAATAAAGGAAAGATTGTCACCGAGCAATTATGATGGCGTTACTCGCTAACGCAGTTGACACCCGATAACCGATAAATGATACAGGAGTTATCTATGGAAACTATTTTTATCCCCCACCTCCTCAAATCTCCTGATCGACAAAGAGTCATCATCATCGATAATTTTATCCCCGGTCTAGAAACCTTGACACCGGTGCGGGGAACCTTGCTGGTTAGACATGGGGGCAATTTTTTGGAAGTATCGGTGAAAGCAGAAACCATCGTCACCTTAACCTGCGATCGCTGTTTACAACAATATAATCATCGTCTGCAATTAAACACTTCCGAATTAATCTGGCTAGACAAAAATAAAGACTACGATAGCTCCTATCCTCTAGAGCGAGAAATAGCCTACGAAGACCTCTCGGAAACCCTCGATCCTAACGGGGATTTTGACCCGCAAATGTGGTTATACGAGCAGTTATGTCTAACTTTACCCCCCCGTCAACTCTGCGGTGCTAATTGTCAACCCCCCGATTTTCTTCTTCCGGAAAAGACTGCCATTGATGGTCGTTGGGCCTCCCTAGAATCCTTGAAAAGTCAGTTATCTCAATCGCAAAATTGAGCCTTGATGCTGATTTTTTTCGGGTTTCGAGCCACGAAAAAAGCGATCGAAACCCGATTTTTTACCGGCCCCAAATCTTTTTCAGGACAGTTTCGGGGGTAATATCGGCGACTTTTCCCGTATTAGCTTCAATATATCGATGCAGCTCTCCCCCACTCGGTAAAACTCTCTTAGACAACGAAGGAACCAGCAGAGAGAGGGTATAGGTTCCCACAGCCACGGCTAACTGTAAAGGGACACTTTCGGTAGCTAACAATAAATTAGCACCGGCGATCATAGCCGCCATTTTACCGATATCGGCCGTTCTGGACACTTTTAAGTTATTATCCATGGCTTTGAGGGCTAAAACCCAAGCTTCATCCAGTTCTCCCTGGATTGCGACAATTGGCAAATCCGGTTGTTGATGGCGAATGCCTTGGATAATTTCTAGCCAACTCTCTAGGGGATAAAGCGTTTCCAGTCCTTGGCTGATGCTGATATCGCTACCGCCGGCGTAGAGGAGAATATAGCCGCTATCCTTGATATTGAGGCGTTGCTGCTCCATTTGGGCCCAATCGATATCATCCCGATTCAATGTTATTTTTAAAGGTGGACAGGGTGCGGCAATCTTTAACCCTTTGACCAGTGCGTGATAATTATCCGCTAGATAGCCTTCCGTTGGCCGGGGGACTTGTTGCGATAAGAACCAGCTGCCATTATTTTCATAGCCTATACGGTTAGGAACACCATTTAACCAGAGTAAAAGGTTGATAGCAGAACGATTGGTGAGACTAATGGCGATTTCGTACTCCCGGTCCCGAATTACTCCCAAAATATTTAAATAATCCGCTAATCCGTACTGATCTCGATAGTCAAATAAAAGCACTTCCCTAACCTGCGGACAGAGACGATGAGCAGCCTTTGCTCTAGGTTCGACCAAAACATCAATGCTGCTTTGGGGGTAAGTTTGCTGGAGGGTTTCTAGAGTGGGAAAAAACAGCAGTTGATTGCTAATTCCTCCCGGTACAAGGGTTAATATTCGCATTTTATCTGGATATACCTGAATCGATCAGCTTAATTCTAGCAGTGTCCCTCGTTATTCACTAAATCGGGGCAGCTATGTTTTTTCTCCACAGAATGCGATCGCAGATTCTCTAATTCCCCTTTTCCCTTAACTATTACCCGAAGGATTAGAACCGTACATAGCATTTAAAACCAAAGCGGGGTCAACGTATTGATTGCCGTACATCAGTCCCCAGTGCAAGTGTGGTCCGGTGGTGCGTCCGCTCATTCCCACTCTAGCCATGCGGGCCCCTGCCGGTATATCCTGACCGAGAGTAAGGACGATTCCCCCTGACCTGTCAATCAAAAAAGTACCGCGGCTATCGGATTGAACCGAACCCATGAGATGACAATAAATATGCGTCCATTGACCGGATTGCATCTTAATCATGGTGCCACAGCCTGTATTATCCGATAATTCCACGATTCTGCCAGTCCACCAATTGCGAATATAACTGCCCAAGGGTGCGGCCATATCTAACCCGGCATGAAATTGTTGACTGCCATCCATGGGAGAGGAACGATAACCGAAACCAGAGGTATAGGTTTGAAAGTTTTCCACGGGGAAGGAGGCCCCGGCCCAAGCATTTTGAGCTATGAGGGTGGGATTAGCTTTAACGGGGTGTAAACGGTCAAATCCTAGAGAAATTAACGTGACAAGACAGCTAATCGCTAAAAAACGCAGTAATTTAACAGGCAGATACTTTAGCATGAGACTTACTCCAGACACCACAATTAAATATACCGCTAATTTTACCGGCGGCTTTTAACGGATATTTTAGTTAAGTTTTGAGTTATTATTGAGCATTGGTTAGCAGTTGACAACATTTCCCCTCAGGCTGCCAATTCCCCGACTCCCCCACTTAATTTTTACTTTTTACTGACTCGTAAGTAGGGAGGCACAATTATTTGTAGGATGGGTTAGCGGTAGCGTAACATGATCGGGCGTTGGGTTTCATGCTTCAACCCAACCTACGTTCATCTTATATTTAATTCCACCCACCCACTTACCATGTTAGACCTAAAGCAAATTAGAGAAAATCCAGAGGAAGTACAGAAACGCTTAGATAGTCGGGGAGGGAGTTATGATATTGCCCCTATTCTCCAGTTAAATCAACAACAGAAGGCTTTAGAGCAAGAACGCAGCAGTTTACAGGCCCGGGGTAACGAAATCGGTAAACTGGTGGGACAAAAAGTGAAAAGTGGCAGCGATGTCAACAGTCCCGAAATTTTGGCAATGAAAACAGAAGGAAACGAGATTAAAAGTAAACTAGCTCAATTAGAACCGCAGGAAAAAGCGATTAAAGCGGCCATTGACCAAAAAATCTTAGATTTACCCAATTTACCTAGTGAAACCACTCCCATCGGTAAGGATGAACGGGAAAATGTGGAAGTCAGACGCTGGGGAGAAGAATATAAACCCACCAACCCGAATATTTTGCCTCACTGGGAAATTGGGGAAAAATTGGGCATTTTAGACTTTGAAAGGGCAGTAAAGATCGCCCAGAGTCGTTTTGTTAATCTTATCGCGCTCGGGGCAGCCCTAGAAAGGGCTTTAATTAATTTTATGCTCGATCGCCATATTGTCGCCGGTTATACAGAAGTTTTACCGCCAATTTTAATTAATAGTGACTCCCTGCGCGGGACGGGACAACTGCCGAAATTTGCGGAAGAAAGCTTTAAATGTCGAGATGATGAGCTTTGGTTAGCACCAACGGCAGAAGTACCTGTAACTAACCTTTATCGCGATGAAATCCTCTCATCGGAGCAATTACCGATCAAACACTGTGCCTATACTCCCTGTTTTCGTCGAGAAGCGGGCAGCTATGGCAAGGATACGAGGGGCTTGATCCGTTTGCATCAATTTAATAAGGTGGAAATGGTCAAAATCGTCCATCCTGACGATTCTGCTCAGGAACACGAAAGTTTAGTCGCTAATGCGGAGGCAATCCTGCAAGCTTTACAGTTGCCCTATCGGGTGATTGAATTGTGTAGCGGTGACTTGGGTTTTTCGGCGGCCAAATGTTATGACTTAGAGGTGTGGCTACCTTCGGCTAATACCTATCGGGAAATTTCCAGTTGTTCTAATTTTAGAGACTTTCAGGCACGACGGGCAAATATTCGCTTTAAAGAAAAAGGACAAAAAGGCACTAATTTTGTCCACACTCTCAACGGTTCGGGATTGGCGATCGGTCGTACTATGGCCGCTGTTCTAGAAAATTATCAACAGGCAGACGGGACGGTAAAAGTGCCAGAAGTGCTGCAACCCTATCTAAAACGGGAAGTTATTTGTTAAATTTTCTAAAAATGCTTGACAAAATGTCTTTATAGTGCATTGAAAGAATTGAGCTTAACCCCACTCTAGAATTGCCTGTTTTAAGGCTCCTTCGGGCAAATTGGCGGGATCAAAAGAATCACCCGCTTCTATTCTGGCTAAAGCTTCAAAAAAAGCCCTCACACCACTGGCCGGTCCCGATGGGTGGTCCATAATTCCAGTTCCCGCATTGAGGATAACATTACGTCCATAGTCCCCAAGGACCTGGGGAACAATACTGGGACGAATGCCGGCCGAGGGAACCGGAAAAACGTTTCTATCGCGCAAAATATCGCGAATTTTGCCCTCCTCCTGCGGATCGAAGGGTAAACTACCGTAAGCGGCGGGATATAGCACCGCATCGGCTCCTGCGTGGGCCATCATCGTCCCCAAAACCACAGAATAGGCTAATCCCGTATCGCTACCGGCACACATCGCTCCAGCAAAGGCAGGATGGGCGAAAATAGGAACATCGATCGCCGGATCACTGGCTAAAGCTTCTAAAACGGAAAAACCGTAGGTAAGAACGTTTAATAACAGGGCATTAGCCCCATGTTTCACCAATAAACGGGCTTTTCTGTGCAATTCGTCCGCTTTTCCGGTGACATTGACCGCATAGAGAACATTTCTGCCGGTTTGCTGCCGCACTTCCTCCAAAACCCGGCGACAACAATCTAGGCGCTCGTGGGTGGGAGCCACGGGAAGATCCGCCATGATTTCATCATCTTTAATCACGTCTAAGCCAGCAAAAGCCACTTCTCGCAGGATATCGGCGTGATCTTGCGCCGATAGTCCTAAAGCGGGTTTAAAAATTGCCATTACTAGAGGTCGATCATAAACCCCCAAACGTTGCCTAATTCCGGTGATTCCCACCTTGGCTTTCGTGCCGTAGCTTTCGGGGAGATACACCCCCACCACTTTTCCGGCTCCAGCCATGGAATATTTGCCGAAAATCATGGTTAAAAGACTGGCGATGTCATTTTCAACGTTTATCTGGGGAAAACGCACCCTAGCCACCTTATAACCGTCGGCTTCCTCCCTGATCCCCACCACTTCCCCTAGGTGTTGTTGCAGCTGCTTTTGACGATGACTGTGGCGATCGCTCCAAGTGCCAGCGGTTTGACCGATAGCGATCGTTTTTGCCTGTTTTTCGGCATTAATAGCGGGAGGAAAGCGATAATCGACAATAATGGTCATAATAAGGTAAAAAAAGGGAGTGGGAATTATAAATTATAAATTATGAATTATGAATTGGGGAGATGGGGGAAGTGGGGGAGTGGGGAGGTGGGGGAGTGGGGAGACCACTGCGTGCGCGTTGCGGGGGGAGATGGGGAGCGTTTTTTCAGTAAACAGTAATCGGTGAACTGATAACTGATAACTGATAACTGATAACTGATAACTGATAACTGATAACTGATGGCTTCGATCGATTTTCTTAGCTATTGACAAGGGTTCCCCTAAAAGCCTACAAGTATTTTGGATAGGTATAGCCATTGAGGAACCGACCAAAATATGAAAATAACGACAAGATTACGGGAATCGGGCAAATTTTTCTTAAAAAGGGCTGCTAGTATTGCCCTAGCACTATTTTTAATCTTAAGTCTGTTCACGGTTAAGGGGACTGCCCCTGCTTTGGCTGTGCTTGCTCAGGGTGACGCGGTAACGGATCCCACTGCCATTTTACGCAATGCCTTACCCATAGATAATAAACCAATTCGTCAAGTGCAACAATCGATCGAAGATATTGCCAAACATCTGCGGGCCAAACGTTGGAGTCCGATTAAAAAAGATGTCAAGGATGCCAATTATGCCCTTTCTACCAAAAGCAAGGCTATCTTAGATAGTGTTCCCGAAGCAAGTAAAAGCCAAGGAGAGGAATTAATCGAAAAACTGAAAACGGGAGTGGCATCCCTCGATACGGCCGTAGAAGCGAAGGATAAAGAGGCAGTTTGGTCAACCAGACGGGAATTGCTCAATAATATCACCGCTTTAGAAGAATTAATGGTGGTGGGTTTTCCCTTTAACGTTCCCCCGGAATACGCTAACTTGCCGCAATTGCGAGGACGTGCCACCGTAGAGATGCAGACCACCAAAGGAGATTTAACCATCGTTGTGGATGGTTACAGCGCTCCGGTTAATGGGGGTAACTTTGTGGATTTAGTCCAACGGGGTTTTTATGACGGTTTACCCTTCATTCGCAGCGAAGATAATTTCGTTGTCCAAACTGGGGATCCCGTCGGTGCAGAAGAGGGATTTATTGACCCGAAAACTAAGCAATATCGCTCTATTCCCTTAGAAATTTTGATTAAAGGGGAAGAAGAACCAGTTTATGGCAATACTCTCGAAGAATTAGGGATTTACTTACCCAGTCTCGCCTTACCTTTTAACGCTTTCGGTGCCTTGGCCCTAGCGCGTCCGGATACTAATCCTAACGGAGGTTCCTCGCAATTCTTTTTCTTTAAATTCGATAATGAATTAACTCCTCCGGGGTTTAATCTCATGGATGGTCGTTATTCGGTTTTTGGCTATTTAGTCGAGGGAAAAGAGGTGTTAGAAGAACTTACCGATAAGGATAAGATTATCACCGCTAAAGTGGTTTATGGCTTAAATAATCTCGTCCAACCTAGCTAGGGTGGGGGTTTTTAACTAGGTCTTGTCAAGGCAAAAAATTAGTCAAGATAGGGGAAGCAGCTCAGATTCTGGGTGCTTCCCCCCATACCCCAGAAAAGTGGCAATTATCGGGGTCAATATTCCCCGCTAGTGAAAGCAAGGCAGTTAGTAGATGTTACTGTGTTAACGACCTTTTCAGTAAAACGTAGGGTGCGTTAGACGGCAAAAATTGCGGCTTTGACTTGAAGGTAAAAATCCGTCTAAGTAAAACGTAGGGTGCGTTAGACGGCAAAAATTGCGGCTTTGACTTGAAAGTAACAATCCGTCGTAACGCACCACCTATCATCAACTAAGTAGTAAAACGTAGGGTGCGTTAGACGGCAAAAATTACTGCTTTGACTTGAAAGTAAAAATCCGTCGTAACGCACCACTAAGTAGTAAAACGTAGTAAAACGTAGGGTGCGTTAGACGGCAAAAATTACTGCTTTGACTTGAAAGTAAAAATGGCTCTTCGGGAATTGTTATGCAAGTAATTAACTTAAAATAAAATTCGATGAGAGTACCTAGTCTCAAAAATAGCTGAAATCTATACAGGAAGACACTTACGGCACAAACAGGTTAATACCAAAAGATAGACAATTGA
>NZ_JAPZSR010000201.1:0-1239 GCF_027531875.1 Microcystis sp. LE19-84.1B
GACTTGGCTCGAAGAGAACCAGTAAAGATAGCAAAAAAGGGACGTAATGTTGCAGTCGTGCTGTCAATCGAGGAATTTGAGAGATTTTCCGAGTTGGAAAATCAACTTTTGGCTTTACAGGCAGAAAAAGCTCATCAAGAAGGTTTTATCGGAACAACAGAAAGTGAGGCTTTACTGTCAGAAATTTTAAATGCTTAAGATTAACCTATCTCGACAGGCAACTAAACGCTTAAAAAAACTGCCAGATAAACACGCCAAACAAGTAGCCACAAAAATAACCGAACTGAGAACAAATCCCTATCCCCAAGATTCTCTAAAGTTAAAAGGATAATCTTATCATAGAGCCGATATTGGTGAATATCGAATCGTTTATCGTGTTGAGGAGCAAACAATAGAAATCTTGCTGGTTGACAAACGAAATGATGATGAAATTTATAAACAACTAAAGAGAAAAATATAGAGAATCTTAATTATCAACCATCAATTAATTAGCGATATTATTCCTGCTAAAATCAAGAAAAACAAATTATTTTTAAACACTCATGAACATTAACGTAACATTTCCCGAAGAACTCCTCATTGCCGCCAGAGAAGAAAAAGAAGCCTTCTCTCGTAAAGTCATAATTTATACATTAGGGCATCTTTATCAAGAAGGAAAAATTTCAGCAGGAATCGGCGCACAAGTATTAGGATGCGATAAATATACATTTTATACACTTCTCTCTGAGTATGGTTTTTCCATTATTGATTACACAGCAGAAGAATGGGAATCAGAAATACAAACCAGTCGTGAATTAGCCCAAAAAATCAAAGATAATGAAGATAATTGTTAATTCTACACCGATCATCGCCTTATCTTTGATTAATCAATTAGATCTTCTTAATCAGCTATTTAATGAAGTGATTATTCCTTGGGCAGTTTATCAAGAAATTGTCATCGCTGGAGATAATAAACTGGGGGCAAAAGAACTCAAAAATGCCAATTGGATTCAAGTTCAAGAAGTTGCATCATCATCTCCTCTTGAACCGCTATTACTAGGATTAGATCGAGGAGAATTAGAAGTTATTCTCTTGGCAATTTCAATCAAACCAGACTGGGTAATTATAGATGAGAAATTAGCAAGAAGAGTTGCCAAAGCTATGGAATTACCCGTCAAAGGAACATTAGGAATTCTCTTGGTTGGTTTTTATGCAGGTTATCTATCTAAACAAGAAATTTTAGATTTATCACAACAGTTA
>NZ_JAPZSR010000392.1:0-1350 GCF_027531875.1 Microcystis sp. LE19-84.1B
AAAAAAAGCGAAATCTCTGTAATCTACATCAGCCGCATCTTCATCAGTCAGAAAATTCCAAGAAAAGCTTAAAATATCGCCAGCATTAGCAGTAATAGTCTGTTTAATAGCCGAGCCTTCAGTAACAAATAGATTGCTTAACTGATTACCCGATAAGCTGAGAAATGATTGTAAATTACTAGCATTAGTTAAGGGTTGATTGTCGTCACAAGCACCGACAAAAACACAAGTTTGTAACACGGCTTGATAACTTCCGTTAGCTGGTGTAACCTTAAAACTTGAAGTTTCAACGCTCGTTTTTCTAACTTTTGGCCGCTCTGAGCAGATTTTGGGACAGCCCATCTCTAAAGCTGGAAATCCTGTAACAGTTAACTGATGATTGCCTACTCCCTTTAATGATGCTTAGAAAACCAGAAAATTGCTGGCAGTTAAAGCTAAAGTTGGAGAAAGTGTCGCAATTTGGCTGGCTGCTGTTGTTCCTGTACCGTCAATGTCGTACCATAATTGACCATTACTGGCATTATAAATAAAACGATGAGCAGAAGTCGTCGCTGATGTTCCGGTAGTAAACTGGGTGTTTAGTAAAGTACCAACCGTTAAACCGCCACTAAATCCACTCCGAGATACCAAAATCGTGTCATCTAGCACATTAAAGTCGGCAATCGTGTCAATGCCTTCCGTGCGTGAGTTATAGCGGAAGAAATCACGGCCACTTCCTCCCGTCAAGCTGTCATTTCCTGTCCCTCCCACCAGTGTATCATCGCCATTTCCGCCGAGTAGGGTATCATTTCCATTTCCCCCATTAAGGCTATCATTACCATCCAACCCAGAGAGAAGATTGGCACCTGAATTTCCGGTTATCACATTATTGCCATTGTTCCCCGTGCCATTAATCGCTGTACTACCTGTTAAGGTGAGATTTTCAAGGTTATCGGCCAAGGTATAAGTAATGGAGGCGGAAACCGTATCTGTTCCTGCACTATCAATAATCACATCGTTGACGTTATCAATGGTATAAGTGTCATTACCTTCTCCTCCGTCTAGGGTATCTACCCCTGCTTTGCCGTCTAATGTATCGTTCCCTGCATCGCCTAGGAGGTAATTATTGCCGTTATTGCCGATAATTGTGTTATTCGCACTGTTCCCCGTGCCATTTAAGTTACCATTCCCAGTTAAGGTGAGATTTTCTAATCCCGCTGCTAGGGTATAACTAGGCTGATGAAAATCGGTGAGGTAAAGCCGAAAATTTTTATGCAGTTTTCATGTCTCCGTCCGCCGACGAAAAGACAGCCTGACGTTTTGACAGCATAGATTGTCCAAAAATCTCATTTACCCATTCCGATAAATCAA
>NZ_JAPZSR010000221.1:0-19530 GCF_027531875.1 Microcystis sp. LE19-84.1B
AGGGTGAACCCTGTCCACCCTCCCACAATTATTCACAAAAAAAGCTTAATAGCGTTTTTTTCTGTCACCACCACCACCATTGAAGGGCGCACGCTCTTCACGATCGCGGGCCTCGTTAACTTTAATTGATCGCCCCATCCAGTCAGCACCATCTAGTGCCTCAATTGCGGCGGCTTCCTGGGCTTTACTTTCCATTTCCACGAAGGCGAAACCGCGTTTGCGCTGTGTGTCTTTGTCCAAGGGAATATGAACCCTCTTAACCTTGCCGTACTCTGCAAAGACATCGACCAGATCTTCTTGGGAAATCTCGTAAGAGAGATTACCAACAAAAATAGACATAATACTTGAATCCTCGAACAATACTCGAAACGGTGTGGAGACACAAAATTCAGGGAGAAGCCGAACAATACTAAAGTAAAAGACTTACCGAGTTAATACTGAAAACGAACTTGAACACTAATCTTGACTCTCGCCTCGATCATAACACGAAAAGACTGGAGTTAATGTTAACTTTTATTTTCCAGGGAAAGAGACCGTTTTGCCCATCGGTCGCTACTCCCTCAACCGCCAGCTTTTTTCTCCCGACGAAATAACCAAATCATCAGGGCCACCACACCGATTTGTAGGGCAAAATTGGGTAAGGCGGTGGCTACGTCCCTGCCTGCCGCTAATTGGGCTAGAAAAACCACCGCACCAATAAAACCGGAGGCCCCTAGACCGAGATAGAGAAACTGCCGCAGCCCTCGGTAGGGATTGGCCGCTTCCTCTTTCAAGCGCGCGTATTTTTGGGGATCAAGTCGAGGGGATTTGCTCATAAAAAAATTTTTCTAGCTCTGTATCTATTGTCCGTGATATAATCGGGAACTGGCAATGTGCCGATGTAGCTCAGTGGTAGAGTAGTTGATTCGTAATCAATTGGTCGTGGGTTCAAATCCCATCATCGGCTTGGGGTTTTACCTCCCGGAAGTTGACTCAGAAATACCGAAGTCCGGCTGAATAAATCCAAAAACCTTGTTGGATAAGACTTTTAGACTTTTTGGCCATCCCAAAGTGCCGGACCCTGGATTGATCGGAATGGGCAAAACCCCACACCCTGCTCCCACCAACCAACTTTTCCGGCAAACCTTAGTTACTGAAGAAAAGGTTGAATAATTCCTGCGATCGCCTGACGTTGGCAATCGTCATATCCCCAGCGTTCTAGAAAGGCTTGATATTCTCCTTGTCCTCTGTTTAAACTGGTGGCTAGTTGTTGTAATTTTTCCCCCAAGGCCGGCGACAATAACTCCTTAATTAGTTGACTGGTTTTTTCTTGGACTTTCTCAGAACCTTGGGCGTTTTCTTCGTCTCCTTGACTGCGATGATAGATGACCATTGCCGTGGACATAGCCAGATTTTTGACTAATAATTCATTCACCAATATCGGGGAAGTTTTTAAAGCAGTGATTACCTCCAAACTAGGATATTCAGTATAGGATAAATTGCTGGTTAAATAAGTAACAAAAAAACCTCTAGCTCCATTTTCTGTGGAGACTAACTCAGTAATTTTCTGAGTTATTGTATCGGTATCTAACAACTCAATTTGACTTAGTAAATCTTGAGTTTGTTGGATAGCATTTTCAAAAGTTATACCCATAACATCAATAGCCTTCTGTAAAGTTTAAGAGAAAAATACTAAGCATCTAAAGCATTTAACCAATTAGTTAAATCCTCCACTGTCGAAAAATCCAATAAAGCTTCCCCCACTCGTTCTAGATCGTCAATAGTCAAGGTTATAATCCGACTCTCTAGAGCCACATCAATAGCTCCTAACTTACGTTTAATCAGACGAACAATTAGATTTCTTTCTCTTGCTAAACCCTGTTCTAAACCCTGTTCTAAACCGCAGCGCATCCAACTGGTGGTAATCTGCATAACTCCCTCCTGTTCGGGTTGAATAAATGTGCTAATCTCCTGTTGAAATTCTATCTCCTCGGACGAGTTGAGATTGAGATAGGTATCGACAAAGCCTGAAATCAATTGCATTCTAGCGGCATCTAATCTTAATGTTACCAATAATCTTAGACATTGTGCCTTAACTTTTGCTCTATCCCGAGGGGCAATTTTCATTTTAGCCATCAAAGCGGCGGCGACGGGATTAGCTTGATTAATAAAATCTCGCCAATTCAAGCGATTTAACTGGACAACTTGATAGTTAAATTCTAGCACTTTTAAGTCAGGAAACTCAATTTTATATTGACGAATTGCTTCTTTTTGTGGACGATCATAGGAGAATATGACAATGGGATAAACTGGTAAGGCAAATTTTTGATGCAGACGAGCGAAATAAGTAAACATTCGCCGATTAAATTCCAGTTGAGAGCTAGACTGTGCTTCTAGATGAATTAAGAAAAATGATGATTGTCCTCGAAATTGAACTTGGGCGACTAAATCACTTTCATACTTTTCTCCTTCCGTGACATCGGTAAAGACTTCTTTGTCTAAAAATGTGATCTGATTAGGCTCTAAATAATTGATAATCTCAGGAAAAAACAACTGAATAAATTCAACAAAAAAAGTCGCAATTAATTCCTTAAATAAACGATCATGGTCAATAACATTATTCATACCTAATAATTATAAACGAGGAATCCTTCAGCTTATCTTCATAACTTTTTGTAGTAATTATCAAGGATTTTCCAATGACCAGCACTAGGAGACAAAGAAATTAAATCCTCGATATTGCCTTCCATAGTAGCACAAATTTGAGCGAGGGGTAATAGCAAATCCTCTAGTAAGACGAGTTAGGACGAGGAGATAAAATGCCCAAGAAAGCGTACTTATCCGAACATCTAAGTTCAGAGGAACCGAAAGATAAATACAGAACCAGTCAAGACTCAGTGGCAACAAGAAGATGGCACTGGTTAGGTAAAATATCTTGAGGATGGACAATCAAAAAGGCGACAGTAGCTGTCGGATTAGATTATCAATATCTAATCAATTAGGAGAAGAAGGAGTTAAAAATATCAAGAAAAAGAGTCAGGAACATCCGAGAGGAAAAGAACCTTTATCGAAGGAAGAACAATTCCAAAAATTAAAATTGAATAAATTCAGGGAAATTTACGGTAATTTTGCCGGTTAAATCAATTCCCTGCTATCTCCATCCCAAATTACTGCTAGTACAAAAAGTCGAACGACTTTTAAATTATCGATTGAGAATAGAAATAATTTCAATGATTTTGAGGAGTTTTTTCCTGAATTATAGGACGTAGTTGTTGCACCAGTTCCTTAGAGCGTATTATTCTTGCTTCTGGTAATAAATGCTCATGGGTATCGCCAAATAAACTAGAATCTGTTTGCAGATTAAGAGTTTTTGGATTGTAGATTAAAGGCACTATATTAGACAATTCTTCAATAGTTTTTTTAACATTTTTGACAGTGGTTTCATCGGTCTTAGCATAAACCCAAGAGAGAGAAACTACTAAATCAGCACCTTTAGCTTTTAACTCCTCTTGAAATTGAGCGATGCGTTTGAGGGAGTGTTGCGAAACAGGTCGATCAAATGTTCTAGCCCACCATTTACCTGTACGATGTTTGACTACGGTAGGATCTCCTTTTTCTGTGATTGGATCTGATAAATAACCCCTAGGTTTTCCTGTTTGTATAACATCAACAGCAGTTTTTACTATAGCGCGTAAACTAGGAACTCCCATTAACCAAGTCTCGGAAACTAATTGTTCTAAGGGTATATTTCCTAAACCAGGTTTTCCAATGGCAACACCAAAAGGAACCGAACCAAATAAACCATCACCATAACCAATACCATCATCATCCAGTAACATTAAATATTCAGGAATGAGAACCACTATATCCCCCGGACGTACCTGCTCTAAAATAATTGGGCAGATGACATTTAATCCCAAATCTCCCTGTAAACCAAAGTTAAAAACTGGGATTTTTAGCTCCTGTTCGAGGAATTGAGAGTTAATACTATAATTTACCCCCGACCCCCCCGCAAAAATTATTCGTCTCGGTGCATCTATCTGCTTGGCAAAAGATACTTTTTGTTCGTACATTTGTAGGAGCCACTTTAATTCACCACCGTAGTGTACGTTATAAAAAAAACCCAAAGACCAAGCCACCCCAACGGTAGCTAACCAAGGCCAAAAAGTAAACATTTTCTTCATAAGTTTAGCTCCTAGATTTGAAGAACCAGAGGACAACTAGAGAATAACTAATTATAGTTCAAAAAAGAGATAATTGTCTTATCTTTCCTGCCACAATTGCCAAATAGTCGCCACATACTTCCGTCCTTTTGACAAATAATCCCAGAGATTAATTCCGGTTTTACTCTCACCATAAATGCGGGGAACGCAAAGATAAGGAACTTCCACTAACTTATAACCTAAACGATTGGCACGGGTTAATAAATCAATGCAGTATTCTCCATAATCTCCCTTTAAGCGAATTTTTTCTAAAACCTGAGAACGAACGGCAATAAAACCACTGGTATAGTCGTGAGCTTGATTGCCTAGCATCACGATGGCCATGCGATTAATAATCCAGCTTAACATCCGGGCCATGAGTCCGTGGGCAACATCATCACCCCCCGGAATCCAACGAGAACCTACGGCCATATCAGCTTTTTTAGCTCGAATCGCTGTGACTAATTGCGGCACATCTTCTGGAGGCATAGACAAATCACAATCCATCCAAGTAATAATTTTAGCACCATACAGATTAATCGCATCGTCAATACCTCTTTGTAGAGCCGAAGTTAACCCTTTCTCGTCGATTCTGCGACACAAAATTACCCCCGATTGGAATTGCGAATCTTGGGGAGGAGTAGGATATTGTTGGGCTAAATCTTCTACTATCTGCCAAGTTTCATCGGGAGAATTATCATCCACCACTAGCACTAAATAAGGACTAGGAACACTAGCTAGTAAACGTTCAATTAATTGACTAATATTATCTCGCTCGTTATAAGTGGGTAAAATCGTACAGACTAAATCATTAGCTGCTGGGGTAATTGTTGGCTTATCCTCGGATTTTTGGGCTAGTAAACCTGTCTCAGAAGCAGATATAACTATTTCATAGAAAGGATATTTACCAATGATTCCAGAGCGATTTATGCCAATTTGAAACTTTTGTCCATCTTGGCTAAATTCCAGTTCTTCTGGTGGGGATTCTAAGAGTTGACAAGGGCGATAGGGATAGCAAACGTAGGGAAAACTAGACAATCCTTGACTGAGTAATTCTTGGCATAGTTTAACCATGGCTTGACTATCTTCCACACGGAAGAAAGTTTTTTGTTTCTCCAAACCAAAACCCAAAACTTGTGCCGCATATTGATGAGAAAAGGCAACAATAGAATTAGTATCCTCTTCTATGCTTTTGATAGCTGGTGCTATCCCCTGATGGGTTTTATAGAAAAATTCTCCCCCTTGATAAATGTTTTTATAGACACCTATTGCCATTAAGATTAACAGTAAAACCCAACTTCCCTTGGCTACAAAAACTTCTTGGTTCGCCTCGACAATTTTTACTTGTTCCACCGTTAATAAGGTAACAAAGGGTATAAGAGGCAATAAATATCTCGGTCCCCATTGTTTTCCTCCCACCATGACTTCTCCCGGGGCAATATCGACTAAACAAGACACCCCTACTGTGTAGATAAAATAGAGAGCATAGACAAAAAGCATTTGTTTATCTAGAGATATATTGGCGATGTCAAATAGATAACAACTAGCTAAAAGTATCAGGAAGTAAATGATATTGTCCTTGACTAACGCCTTGGTTTTGACCATTCCTTGCTGGCGAAGATTGACGAGAACAGCCAAGATGATAATCGCCATTATACTAATTAAAGTTACGGGAATATCCTTGGCAAAATTCAATTGTTGACCGCTCCAAGTGAGCAAGTAAGCTAGGGGAATTATACAGATAGGAAAATGCACTAAAAAAGAGCTATTTAACTGATAAAAACTGGTCAGAGCTTCTTGAATACGTTTTTTCCAAGAAAACTCCTCAAGGACTAACAGAGCGTGAACTCCTAGAAAACGATTATAAATTAACTTATTGCAAAACCACAGTACAAACACACTAACAATCATACCTAGCACAAAAACAAAAGCTATTCGATTGGTTAGCAGAAATTCAGAAAAATTAAGATTTTGCTCGGTTGAATACCAAGCAAAAATTGAGGTTTGTTCTGGAGTTAACCCCAAGAAAACTAATAAAGTTAAAGTTGCCACTAGGGCCAGACATTCCGAGCGGAACCATACCGATAAACCCACTAGAAATCCGCCTAATAAATTGGGCAGCCAGCCACTATTAGCTGTATCGGGTAGAAAAAAAGCGATAACAATTCCCAAAAATCCTAAAGTAACAGCGAGGGTATGTTCACAATATATGGCACTGTATAGAGTTAAGGGAGAAGCAAAAATCAAAATAACTAATCCCAAAAGACCACCCCAACTGTCTAGGGAAAAAGCGGGAATTGCTCTTGAAAAACTGAGCCACAATACCCAAATTGATAGGAGGGGAATCAAGTAAAACCCCCGATAACCCCAAAATTTATAAAAAAGGGAAGTTAGCAAAGAGAATGAAAAAGGAAAAGAGATATAATAACGTTGATTTAAGTAGTAGATAAAAGGGGGGCGATAGGTGTATAAACCCTCTTGCCAAAGACGAGTAACCCAAGCTTCTGCGCGCTCAACTAAGTCAAATCGCCATTCACCATTACTTAGCTGACGAGCTAGTAAAGCTTTCAGCGCTCCATCGCCATTAAAAAAAACATCCTTGGGAACTAAAATACATAGATATAGGGAATAAAAGCAACCGGCGGCAATTACTACCCAAGATAAAAACTCCGTGCCAATTATCATAAAAGTTGGTTTTTATTCAAAAAATTTTCATCAATTTTTCATCCCTACTCAGCCTCAGCAAAAACTTGCTGAACTGCTTGGGCCACTCGCTCAATTTGCTCGTCCGTGAGAGCTAAACCGCTAGGCAGATAAAAACCCCTGCGCGCCAGTCTTTCAGCCACGGGACAGGAAACATTTTGCAATAATCCCATTTTGTGAAATACCGGTTGTTCGTGCATACACCAGAAAAAAGGACGCGTACCAATCTGATGTTCTTTGAGGCGTTTCATCGCTTCCGTAGCATCAAAGTTAACCTCATCTTTGAGAACAATACCATAAACCCAATAAATATTTTCGGCATAATCGGTTTGAGGTAGAGGCAATTCTAGACAGGGGATATTTTGCAATAATTCCCTGTAGCGTCTGCCCATTTTTCTCTTGCGCTGGACAAAAGTTTCTAGCTGTTCTAATTGTGCTAAACCCACTGCCGCTTGCAGATTAGTCATCCTCAGATTCCAGCCCAGTTCTTCGTGAATAAAACGTCGTTGGGGCTGAAAATATAAATTTCTCAGGGAACGACAACGCTCAAAAATATCCTCTTGGTTGGTGACAATCATGCCCCCTTCCCCAGTGGTAATATGTTTGTTGGAATAGAAACTAAAGATACTGATATCACCGAAACTACCACAGGGTTTACCTTGATAGGTTTGACCGTGCATTTCCGCCGCATCTTCAATAATTTTTAAACCGTATTTTTGAGCTAATTCTAAAACTGGAGTCATTGCCACCGGTAATCCGTAGATATGAACCACCATTATCGCTTTAGTGCGGGGCGTGATTTTTGCCTCTATCTGACTGATATCCATGTTCCAAGTCTGCGCTTCGCAGTCCACCACCACGGGAATCGCCCCGGCTTTGACAATGGCAGCTCCGCAGGAAATGATGGTAAAAGTGGGGAGAATCACTTCATCCCCCGAACCAATTCCTAAAGCGACGATGGCCGCTTCTAAGGCCATAGAACCATTGCACACGGAAACGGCATACTTTCGCCCAACAGTGAGGGCAAAATTTTCTTCAAATCTCTGAACAAAGGGACCTTCCGAAGAAATCCAACCGCTATCAATACATTCGTTAAGATACTGTTTTTCCTTGCCCGCAAGTAGGGGTTCATTGACGGGAATAAAGCTACTCATGCCATCTCTGCTCCCGCCATTTTAACCACGGTTTCCTCAATTCCTGTAAAGCGAGTTTTATCCTGATTACCAACGTAGGGACCTTGTTTTACTTCAATCATTTCTACTTCTTCTAAGACTTGGAAACCATGGCCACCTTGTATCAATAAAACCACATCCCCATCTCTCAATATATGACTTTCTAGATATTGTTGGTCGTCATCATAGAAATCTACCCGCAGTTTTCCTCTTTTGATAATTAAGACTTCCTGGGTAAAAAATACTTCTCGTTGTACTTTGTTATGAACGTGGGGCATAATACTTTTTCCCGTCGGGTGTCTCATATAGGCCAACTGTTGGGAAAAATCATCGGGAGTTAGGAAATGAATCCCCTCTTGGTTAAACTCTCGTCGGAGAATTATCGCTAAAACTTTACCCTCTTTCGTGATTTGAGAAATTGGCAAAGAGTTAAATTGACTTTCTGGCTTATTTTTCTGATTTTGTTGGCGGAGAAAATCTAAAGATAAAAAGTCTGAAGCTAGTTTAAACATGAATTTAACCCCCCTAGGGAATGGTTGTGAGAAAGGCTGAAATTAATTGACAGCAAAGAAGGGGCGAACGAGTGACTAACTTTTGTCACCCCTGGTAGGCCAATTTAATTTAATTAGCTAAAGCTTAATCTAATTAACCTTCTGTTAATTTAGTTAACAGAAGGTTAATCCCGACTAAGGCAAGATGCTTCTACCATACATTTAAGAAAACACGGGAGCATCTAACTTTAGAAATAAGTAGAAATACTTAAGGGTAAAAAAATAGAATTAAACAGGGGTCTCATGAAGATAAGCGGAACGATGGCGAAGCACTTGTGGAACATTTAGAACACAAATCTGAGCATTTGTACTAAAATATCTGGGACACAGTTGAAATGCAGCACAGCTTACCTACCATGGTTATTTGACTGACGGCTAACTGCTATATTTTCTGATGATGATATAAATAGCAAAAACTATAGACGAATAGCTATGAGCTTTGGTGAAGAATTTCAATTACTGCTGCGGGCGCGCTATCCTCTCATCTATATTACCACCTTAGAAGAAGAACGTCTCGAAAAAGCGATCGCCGATATTGCCAAACAGAGCAATAACCGTGCTGTCTATGTCTGGGATTTTGTGGATGGTTATCAAGATAATCCCAATAATGAGAACTTTGCTCGGCGTAATCCCCTGCAATCTCTTGAATTCGTCGAAAAGCTGCCGTCTAACATCGCCGCAATCATAATTTTACGCGATTTCCAGCGCTTTTTAGAAGATATTTCCATCGCCAGAAAATTGCGAAATCTTGCCCGTTCCCTGAAATCTCAGCCTAAAAACCTAATTATCGTCGCTCCCGAACTGTCTATCCCCTCGGATCTCACCGAAGTCATCACCGTCGTCGATTTTCCCCTCCCCAGTGGCGAAGAAATTAAACAGGAAATCCAGCGATTAATCGCCGCCACCGGACAACCCCTAAAAGAACCACTCCTGGATGAATTAGTGCTTTCTGCCCAAGGATTGTCCCTAGAGAGAATTCGTCGGGTTTTAGCCAAATGTTTAGCCAGTCACGGCAAAATTGAGCCAGAGGACGTGGAATTAATTTTGGCAGAAAAACGCCAATCGATTCGTCAAACCCAGATATTAGACTTTTATCCCGCCACAGAGCAGATTTCTGACATCGGGGGACTAGATAATCTCAAAGACTGGCTGATTCGTCGCGGTGGTGCTTTTAGTGAACGCGCCCGCGCCTACGGTTTACCCAATCCCCGGGGTTTACTATTGGTGGGAATTCAGGGGACGGGTAAATCCCTGACAGCGAAAGCTATTTCCCATCATTGGCACTTACCCCTACTGCGTCTAGACGTGGGGCGTTTATTTGGCGGATTGGTGGGAGAATCGGAATCACGCACCCGTCAGATGATTAATCTCGCCGAAGCTTTAGCTCCCTGTGTGCTGTGGATAGACGAAATCGATAAAGCTTTCGCCGGAGTGGATGGGAAAGGCGACGGAGGAACCACCGGGCGGGTTTTCGGGACTTTTATCACTTGGTTAGCCGAGAAACAATCGCCGGTTTTTGTCGTCGCTACAGCTAATAACATCCAATCTTTGCCCCCGGAAATGTTGCGAAAAGGACGCTTCGATGAGATATTTTTTGTCGGACTACCTAGCCAAAAGTCCCGCGAGGAGATTTTTAGCGTTCATCTGGGGAAAGTCCGGCCCCATAATCTGAAAAGTTATGATATCAAGCGACTAGCCTACGAAACTCCCGATTTTTCGGGGGCAGAAATCGAACAAACCATCGTGGAAGCGATGCACATCGGGTTTAGTCAAAATCGCGACTTTAGCACCGATGATGTGCTTGAGGCCGCTAGTCAGATTATACCCCTGGCTCGCACTGCTCAAGAACAGATCCAGTTTCTACAGGATTGGGCTAAGTCCGGTAAAGCTCGTTTAGCCTCTCGCGATGATCGTTTTAATGTTAATCCTAACAGTTAATTTAGCACCAATATGAAGCGTTTATCTGGTTTATTGCAATTTATGGTCGGTTTTGTCATGGGAGTGGCGATTTTGGTCGGTGGGGCCACTGCTGTCGCCTATATGCTTCTCTCCGGTATGAATTCTAATCCTCCTAAACCCGTCTTTACCGAGGAGAAAAAAGAGGAAACTAAGGAGGAAAAAACCGCCGTCAAACCTTCTCCCACCGCTACTACTCCCGTCCAAGAACAACCCCAAGCTGCGGTGAAAGAGTCTCCCACAGCTGCACCAGCACCAAAAGCTGCCCCGAAACCCAGTCCCGAAGCAAGAAAAAAAGAAACTACATCCGAGGGTTATCAAGCGCGGGTGACATGGCAAAGCGGTTTAAGTCTGCGCTCTCAACCTACCAGTGAATCGACTCGTCTCGGTGGTCTCGATTATAATACTAAAGTCAGTGTGGTGGGAACCAGCAGCGATGGCCAATGGCAGCGCGTGCGTCTGTCCGATGGTCGCGAAGGTTGGATTAAAGCGGGTAATATTTCTAGAGTCCAGTAAATAGGGTTTGCGGCAAAAAGTTTTTCCTGGGGGCAGGGTGTGGGGCGTAGGGTGCAGGGTTTTACCCATTTTCAGGCGGTCAATTACCTAATTTTCAGGGAAAAAGTCCCAGAATTTTCCCCCCGCTCACTCCAATGGCCGGTACTTTTGGATTTCAAAAAGGTCTAAAAGTATTATCGAACAATGTTTTTAGATTTATTCAGCAAACCCTAAATATTTAGAAGGGATAGATTTTCTAAATCTATCCCTTTCCCTAATCAGTAGTTGGACAAAGTTAAATTTACACTCTGGAAGGAGAGAACCCCAGAACTGCGGCACTCCGGAAGTAAAAAATATCTGTGATTAATTAGGGTTGGCTGAAAAAGTACGGGCGAAGCATTCGGGCAATAACCTATCGGTGAAACCGTAGATTTTCTATCCGAATGCTTCGCCCCTACAGGACGCGGGCCGATGAAGACGCAAGGTTTTGAAGCACGATTCTCTCAAAATCTTGCACCTGTTTCGCAAGAAAACCCACAAAACCCTTACCTTGCCTACATTTCACATTTATTCAGCAAGCCCTAATTCTGTCTGGGTACTTAACCACTAATTCAAGAACGATTATCGCGATTAACTTTTCTGATTAACCAATAACTTGCCGCTAAAGCTAAGGTTCCCACGGTGAGGGCAATTAAATCATCTTTACTGTATTTCTTGGGATCAAAAATAATAATTTTTCGAGAGATGGCAATCAGGGCAGTAACTACGACTAATTCAACCTGTACGATGTGTTTCCTTAGGTAAGCAGTGATGTTTTCTAATAACTCTAAGGCAATTAAAATATTGAGAAATAATCCGAAAATTTCAATTAAAGTTTTGCTAAAAAAACCGACGGGTTCCGTAGTAAATAAATCTTGGATTAGAATAACTACTAGATCATAAAGAGAAACAATAATAACAACAATTAAGGCTACGGATAAAACCTTAGAAACTAAGTTTTCAATGACATGAATCGACCTCATGAAATTTTCATCGCGCCATTGTTGACCAAAATTGATAAGTAGTTTCCGTATCTGTTTGAGCATGATCGATTAAGTAAAAAGTAAAAATTATTATTGTATTTGACTGCTAATTATTCTATTTAGTTAACAAGTAAGCTGATCCCCCCTTAATCCCCCCTTAATCAGGGGGGTGCTGATCCCCCCTTGATCCCCCCTTGATAAGGGGGGTGCTGATCCCCCCTTAATCCCCCCTTAATCCCCCCTTGATAAGGGGGGTATCTGACAATTTTTAACATCTAAGTAGGGAGGCACAATTATTTGTAGGATGGGTTAGCGGTAGCGTAAACTATGCGGTCGTTGGGTTTCATGCTTCAACCCAACCTACGTTCATCTTATATTTAATTCCACCCACCCACTTACTTAGAAATAATTTTACTTGAAGAAGGCTTCCCTAGAAAAAAAATCAAGGTGCGATCGCTATTAAGTCAACCGCACCAAAAACTAATACAAATGCTCGCATCTAGCTGACATCATCGTGAGCGAAACGATTATAGAGGAAGTCGAGGGCATAGTTACGCAGACGATAATATTCCGGATCCTCCATAATTCTCTCCCGATCGCGGGGACGGGGGAAATGAATATTCATCACTTCGCCGATTTTCGCTTCCGGTCCATTGGTCATCATTACCAGCTTATCAGCGAGGAAAAGAGCCTCATCGATATCGTGGGTAATCATCAACACCGTACAGCGTTTATCTTGCCAGATTTTCAGCAATTCTTCCTGTAATTCCTCTTTGGTAATCGCATCCAAGGCGCCGAAAGGTTCATCAAGAATCAACACCTCCGGACGGATAGAAAGAGCGCGAGCGATCGAAACCCGTTGTTTCATCCCCCCGGAGATTTGGGGAGGGGTTTTGTCCATAGCTTCGGTTAAACCCACCATAGCTAAATGTTCCCGCACGATCGAGCGTTTTTGTGCTTCTGGAGCATTGGGAGACACCGCATCTACCGCAAGATAGACATTTTCAAAAACGCTTAACCAAGGCAATAAAGCATAGTTTTGAAACACTACCATGCGATCGGGCCCAGGTTTAGTAATTTTCTTACCGTTAACTTTAACGATGCCATCGGTGGGAGAAGAAAAACCCGACACCATATTTAATAGGGTCGATTTACCGCAACCGGAGTGACCGATCACACAGATAAATTCACCTTCATTGATGCTGAGATTAACATCCTTGAGGACGGTGTAGGGGCCTCTGGGAGTGGGATAAACCTTAGAAACTCCTTCAATGGTGACAAAAGCTTCTTTACTGGGGGTCTGGGTTGCTCGGTTAATTGTGTCGGTGGTGGTGTACATGATTAGTCTTTGGGGGAAATTAGTTAATAGGGGCAATAACCAGGGATAATTGGCTAATAATTATCCCCTTAGTTGATTTTTAGGCAATTTTACGAGATTCGCTGGCACTAGGACGAGCATCAATAGCCACTTCGGCCATGGTGACGTTTTGTTTGATCTCTAAACTATTGAGATAACCGATCGGATCCTCGGCATCAAACTCGATACCATCGAATAAAAGGATCGGTGTGCGACGATATTTAATATCCCCTAGACCCAATTCCCGGGCCGCGGTACTAAAGACACCCACCCGACAGACGCGTTCGAGAATTTCTACCCAGTTACGGGGGAAAGGAATGTGGCCCCAGCGTGCCATTTGGGTCATCATCCAGAGGTGTTCGGTACGACTGGGACGATTTACCCCATCTCCATAGAACAGATGGTGTGCATATTCTTTCATCGGTCGATCAATACTGCACGCGTAGGAGTTGGGATCACCCAGTTGGATATAATCAATATTGGTACTAAGATACTGACGACTGGCGAGGATTTGACGAATTTCTTCCTGATTCCCTTCCTCGGCACAGTAGCGACAACCTTCCAGCAGTGCTTTGACTAAAGCGACATGGGTATTAGGGTATTTATTGGCCCAATCTTCCCGGACTCCCAGGGCCTTACCCGGGTGGCCCTGCCAGATTTCTAAGTCGGTAGCGACGGTGTAACCGATACCCTCCATGGCGCCCCGTAGATTCCAGGGTTCACCGACACAGTAACCGTCAATACTGCCGGTTTTCAGGTCAGCTACCATTTGGGCCGGGGGAATAGTTTCGAGGTGAACGTCTTGATCAGGGTCAATTCCCGCTGCCGCTAACCAGTAACGCAGGAGCAAATTGTGCATGGAGGAGGGGTGAACAATGCCAAAAATATGGCGCTGCTCCTTCGATTCCAATAGCATCTGTTTTAAAGCGTTACCGTCAATCACTCCCTCGTCGTAGAAGCGTTTAGCGAGGGTGACACCGTTACCGTTGCGAGTCATAGTCAGGGCGCTGACAATCGGCAAAGGTTGCTCCTGATAACCACCGACGGTTAACCAGGTGGGCATTCCTGAAGGCATTTGCGCCCCGTCGAGGAACCCTCCTGCGATCCCATCCACAACCCCTCGCCAACTGGTTTCCCGGACTAAATTCACCTCATCTAGACCATGTTTAGTGAAGAATCCCTTTTCTTTGGCCACTGCTAGGGGCGCGCAAGCGGTGAGGGGAACAAAACCGATCTCTAGATTGACTTTTTCTAAACCGTGACGGGCAATCACTTCGACTTTGCGAGCGCGTAGTTTTTTGATCCGTTTTTGTTGGTTGAGGAAATAGATAATTTCGCTCCGGAGACTGTAGTAACTGGGGTGTTCCACCACTTCCATGCGTTTGCGGGGACGGGGGATATCTACTTCCAAAATACCGCCAATTTTTGAGCCAGGACCGTTGGTAAGCATGACGATGCGATCGGATAATAGCACCGCTTCATCCACATCGTGCGTCACCATTACCGAGGTCATTTCGTATTCTTCGCACAGCTGCATTAACTGTTCCTGTAGATTACCTCTAGTCAGGGCATCTAACGCGCCAAAGGGTTCGTCTAAAAGCAGGACTTTCGGACGGATGGCTAGGGCGCGAGCGATCGCTACCCGTTGTTTCATCCCCCCCGATAATTCGTTGGGACGTTTATCCACTGCATGACGAAGATTGACCAGATCGATATATTTTTCGACTTCAGCTTTTCTTTCATCTTCTGATAGTTGAGCGAGAACTTGATCGACTGCCAGAGTGATATTTTCTTTGACGGTTAACCAGGGTAAAAGGGAATAGTTTTGGAAGACTACCATGCGATCTGGCCCTGGTTTTTTAATGCTTTGACCTTGCAAAGTCACCACCCCTTCTGTGGGCAAATCTAAACCAGCGATCATGTTTAAGAGGGTGGATTTTCCGCAACCAGAGTGACCGATAAGGGAGATAAATTCTCCTTTTTTTATCTGTAAATCTATCCCTTTTAAGGCCACATATTCACCGCCACCACTGAGGGGGAAGATTTTATCAATGTTATCGACAGCAACAAACAAACTCATAGTTTTTTTCTCCTTAAGTTAGCTCAAGTTTCAGTTGGTTGAAGATGGGGAAACTCTCCCCATTAATTCCCTATTGACGAACGATTTGATTCTGTAACCAAGCCATAAAGCGATCGAGTAATAAACCCACACCACCGATATAAAATAGCGCGAGAATAATATCGCTGATGTAGTTATTTTGGTAGGCATCCCAGATAAAGAAACCGATACCGACGATACCAGACATAACGATTTCAGCGGCGATAATCGCTAACCAAGCTAAACCGATCGCAATTCTCAAACCGGTGAAGATGTAGGGAAGTGCTGAGGGAATTAATATCTTGAAAAAGAATTTTTGGTTGGACAATTGCAAGACTTGTTTAACGTTGATATAGTCTTGGGGAATTTGTTGGACACCAACGGTAGTATTAATCAAAATTGGCCAAACTGCGGTAATAAAAATAACGAATAAAGCAGCAGGTTGGTTTTGTTGTAAAGCGGCCAAAGATAGGGGAACCCAAGCAAGAGGAGGAACTGTTCTCAGGAATTGAAAAAGGGGATCGAGTGCCTTATTTAAGAAGGGATTAACCCCAACCATAATTCCAACTCCAATACCCACCACTGCGGCAAAAGAATAACCGATTAATACCCGTTTTAGACTTTCGAGAGTTTGCCAGAATAGTCCCTTATCAATACCTCCACGATCAAAGAAAGGATACATTAAATAGGTGCGGGTACGCTCATTAGTAATAATATCCGATGGCGGCGGTAATTTAATCAATCCCACCATAGACATTAACTGCCATAAAATCAGGAAAAATAAAATACCCACAATCGGAGGAAGGATATCCCCAGAATGCTTTTTCCAGAATTTACTAAAGTTGAAACCACCTTTACTTGTTCTGCTGACGCTAGTTGCCATTTTGCCGTTTTCCTTTGTTGAAGATAAAGTTACTTGATTGGAAAGAGAAGAAAACATTTTTGGGATTGATAGACTAGATATTTTATGCCCCTAACCTATCGGGAAAAACTCGCTATTTTTTAATCGCCAAACTATCGAGATAAGCTTGGGGATTAGCGGGGTCAAAAGTTTTGCCATCAAAGAATTTCTCCACACCACGGGAGGTACTGGTGGGAATATCGGCCGCAGGAACTCCTAATTCTGTGGCTGCCGCTTTCCAAAGATCCTCGCGGTTAACTTTGTCGATTAATGTTGAGGCAGTGGTTAAAGTTTCTTTCGGCAAGAAACCCCAACGAACACTTTCGGTTAAAAACCAGAGATCATGACTCTTATAGGGATAGGAAACGCTACCGGCGGGATCTTTCCAGTAGAAAACCCCTTTATTTTTGTCGGTGATTTCCGGTTTACCGTCACCCATTTTCTGCATTCCTTTGAGGGGACCGGCGATAATTTCTTCTTTGAGGTTGAAATAAGCCGGTTTAGCGAGAATTGCCGCCGCTTCTGCCCGATTTGCCTCTTGATCGAGCCATTGCTGCGCTTCCATAACTCCTTTTAATAGTGCCTTAGTAGCTTTCGGGTTTTTATCCACCCAATCGGCGCGGATGGCGAGGTATTCTTCCGGGTGATAGGGCCAGATTTCTGCGGTTAAAGCTGACATGAAACCGATATTATCAGCCACAATTCTCGCCGGCCAAGGATCGCCGGTACTAAACGCATCCATAGTTCCCGTTTTCATGTTGGCCACGGTTTGGGCTGCGGGTACGGCAATTAGGTTAATATCCGTATCGGGGTTAATACCACCGGCGGCTAACCAGTAACGAATCCAGAAGTCCTGATTAGCTTTCGGGAAAGTATAGGCAGCTTTGAAGGGAGTTCCCGTCGTTTTCATGCCGAGGATGTAATCTTTGGCGGGTTTCAGGTCTAAACCGATATTTTTACCCTCGTGTTTACCTGCGATCGCAATTCCGTTACCCTGGGTGTTTAACTGCGCTAACACATACATGGGGACTTTAACGTTATTTTTGGTGATTAGTCCCTCGGAAATCAGGTAAGGCATGGGCATTTGCCACTGTCCTCCGTCAATTCCGCCCGCATCTGCCCCAATTTCGACGTTATCTCTAGCGGCGCCCCAGTTAGCTTGTTTGGAGACTTCCACATCGGGCATCCCGTGTTTAGCGAAAAAGCCTTTTTCCTTGGCAATAATTAAAGGTGCGGCCTCAACAATAGGAATATAACCTAATTTAATTTTGGTGGTTTCGGGGGCCTCTCCGGGAGCTACCGCCACAGGAGAAGCAACCGGGGAAGCGGGTGCGGTGCTGCTGGTTCCACCCGTACTGTCGGGGGGATTACCCACACAACCTTTCAGGACAACAGCCCCTGCCGCTGAAACTGCCGCCGTGGTTAAAAATTTCCGTCTCGAAAAATTTGACATAGAGTCCTCCTACCTGCTTGCTAAAGCAAATATGTGTGCTGAATTATGGGTAAAGGAATCCCTCGCTAAACTTTCCTTCTAGCCTGTGCTATAGAAATTTAGCTATGGAATATTGAATTTCGATTGAACTTACTAAATAAGTCTAGCGGAATTTGGAAAAAATAATTAATCTGAGCGAGAATTTTATGTACAAAAATTTAATTCGATTGATAAGGATTAATTAAGACCATTGATATATCTAGCTTCTAGCCACTTAAAAAGGTTTCCGTAGGGCGCTGGAGCAGGGGTGATGGGGAGCAGGGAGGTGGGGAGAAACAATAAAATGAGCCAAGGGTGAGTTTTAGGAATGCGGCTCCTTCTGGCTTGGTAGAATGGACAATATGCTTTCACCCCAAAGTAATGACCAGATCTAAAAAGCCGAAATCACCGAACTCCTCTGATTCGCCTACCTCTCCTTCCTTGGCTCTGTCTTCCCTACATTTTCGTCTGCAAGCTTTAGAGGAGGAGCATCAGTGGCTCCTCAAGCAGATTGGCAGAAAACGCAACGAACTGAAGAAATTCCTCGACCAGATGCGTTCCCTGGCGACGGAGATTTTTCAGAGAGGACAACCTCTCTATGAAAAACTTACCGACCTCGACCGCGAAATACACGCCCTTTTTGACGAAATCCTCACTGCTAGAAAATTGGGGCAGCAGACAAAAAAAAGGATTCTCGGAATTTACGAGACACTTCAGTTAACGGGGGTGATTAGCCCGAAATTTGACGATGGAGACGAAGAACTAGACGAACTTTTCGGAGACGAAGAACCAGAAGGAGCATCAGAGCAATCCGCGCAGGATTTCTTCTCTGGGGGAGACTCCTATAACCGTCACGATGATGGAACAGAGCTATCACCTGAAAGCTCGCCTAAATCTCCTGAATCTAGACAAATACGCCGCACTTTCCTGAGAATGGCCGAGATTTTTCACCCCGACAAGGTTACGGATCCCGAAACTCGGATGCGTCACAACGAGATTATGAAGGAAGTCAACCGCGCCTATAAAGAGGGAGATATTGCCAAACTGCTCGAAATCGAACGACAGTATCAAATGGGGGACACTTTCGAGGTTGAAGGCTCATCGGAAAGCGACCTCAAACGACAGTGCGAGAGGGTTGAAACCAATAACGAACTACTCAAAAAGCAATACGAGAACCTGAAAAGAGAACTGCGCTCGGTGCGAAATACCCCAGAAGGCGAGATGGTGAGGGCCAGTCGCGCTTGTGAGAAGGATGGCATCGACCCGATTGAGCAAATGCTAGAGGAGATGAAATTACAAGTTCAATCCACCGAAAAAATCTATAATTTTGTCCGTGACTTCCGCGATAAAAAGATAACGGTTAAAGAGTTTCTGCGCGGACCGGTCAGGATGGGCCGCAGCCCGGAAGAGATGGAAGACATTCTTGATCAACTTCTGCAGCAACTTCGCGGAATCAGCCGTTGAAGAGAGAAAGCCAGTATTTAGGGTATGCTGAATAAATGTGAAATATAGACGAGGTAAGGGTTTTAGGGTTCTGTTTTGCTCTCACAGGTGCAAGATTTTGAGAGAATCGTCGTTCAAAACCTTGCGTCTTCATCGGCCCGTGTCCTGTAGGGGCGAAGC
>NZ_JAPZSR010000101.1:0-14217 GCF_027531875.1 Microcystis sp. LE19-84.1B
ATTACAAGTGTATTGACCTTGAGTTCCCTTGCCTAGTTTGGTATCGATGTGATACTAAACGTCGGGACATATAAACAGTTATAAGGTTGGTCAGGGTTGACCTGTTAGATTCAGTCAGGGGACTGAAGACCTTACTAGGCGATTATTTCAGGCATTCGGTTCCTTATTTCTTGCCTAAACGTTTCGCACAAATCCTTTGAGTATAGGCTACATATCAGGACAGGCAATAGGCACTCTTGCAAGAGGCAAAAGGAAGAATAAATAATCAGTCTTTAATAACCAGATTTAGTCTAAGACCAAAGACTGGCGGATGGTTAACCACCACACTTTCCACCACAGTATTGTATTTTTAAATACAGTTTAATAAAATCTTTATATTTTTCTCGTGCCAAGGTTCCACTTTCCCATGAGAAAAGGGAGTGTCTCCCTCCCTTCCCTGATCGGTTACACAAGAGCTAGAACCTCTGCAAATGCTTACGAGGTATGGTTTTTATCATCTACCCGTTTTAATGCCTTGACATTTCTACCTAAATGCTGTAGGGTACGGACGGCACTTCACTTATTATCGGAGCCGTACCATGCTTA
The DNA here is from genome assembly GCF_027531875.1 of Microcystis sp. LE19-84.1B. Lineage (NCBI taxonomy): Bacteria > Bacillati > Cyanobacteriota > Cyanophyceae > Chroococcales > Microcystaceae > Microcystis > Microcystis sp. LE19-84.1B. The sequence goes on from NZ_JAPZSR010000101.1 coordinate 586, forward strand.
GTTTGGCAAAACTTATCAATTTCTGGGAGGGGGTAAAGCCCTGCTTATCAATTGCCAGTTCTACTCTGTTGGTAGGATTTTTAGGATTGAGTAACTCAGCCCAGGCCCTGCCTCTTGTTGTATTGCAGGACTCATATACCACCACTAATCCTTCGACGGGAACCGGTGTAAATCCACCTAACACTTTTACGAGTGTTGCTGATGTTGGTGGAACCATCACCTACACGGTTAATCAAGGGCAGATTTCTGTTGGTTTTACCCCAAGTATCATTTTGTTTGGCGGTTCGACCACTAGCGGCAGTTTTTTTACCGTTTTAAATACTATTGCTGGCAACCCCTATGAAGTGGATTTTACTACCGTCCAAGGTGGTGTGTCTAGCACTCATGCCCTAAAGGTGAATGCCTTTAATGGAAATGGAGTTGGGGGTACTTTGCTCGGTAATTCCGGTCCAGTCGGGATCAATAGCTCGGGTAATTTCACATTTACGGCAACCAGTGGTCAAAGCACTCTTGAGGTTTTGGGGATACTTGGGACCCCTAACGTCAGTTCTGATATTGCCTTTGATAATTTAAAAGTGAGTACCGTAGCTGTACCCGTACCCGAATCTGAACCCCTAGCCATGTTAGGTTTAGTAACCGTTATCGGATTCGGTACCGGCCTGCAGCGGAAACTTGCTAAGAATAGTCAGAAAAAATAAGTCCCGCAAAAATAAGAAAAAGACACAGAAATAACCTTGATCCTATTCCTTTTGTCTCGTGCCAAGGTTCTAGATTGCCATGAGAAAAGGGAGAGTCTCCCTCCCTTCCCTGATGGGTTACACAAGAGCTAGAACCTCTGGAAATGCGTTGCAAGGGAGAGCCTGGCAACGAGGTGGAAACGAGAAGAACCCTTTACTGATTAATTTTTCACAAAAGTAAATTTACCATTTTTACCATCGGCATCCATTTTAATTTGTGCCACGGAGAATTTATCCTGAATGATTTCCCCTTCGGGAGTAAAAGCAATATCTCCCAAGACAGTGACATACTTACCCGCTAAAATTTCCTGATTTAATTGTTGGCGAATTTGTTCGAGGGAAAGTGTACTGAGTTTATTTTTATCATCTACTCGTTTTAAGGCCTCGACAAAAACTTGAATTCCCGTAAAAGCTTGAGCGGTAAATTGGGGCGGTGCTTTTTTATTTTCTGCTGTATAAGCGGCGACAAAATCCCGATTAATAGGATTATCTAATTCCGGGTTATAAGCTTGAGCGATGATAATGCCATCACATTGAGCTTGACAAACCGGGAAAATATTAGAAGTATTTAAACCATTGCCCCCAATAATTAACCCCTGATAGCCTAATTGTCGCAACTGTTTGACCAAATTGCCCCCGTCAGCAACCAAACCAGAAATAACCACTAAATCCGGTTTCATATTAATAGCGGCGGTGGCTTGGTTTTGAAAATCTGTATCGGTGGTTTGGAATTTCTGCACGGTGACAATATCAAGATTTAAACTCTTTAGGGTTTCTTGAAAAGTTTCCGTTTCCGATTTACTAAAAGCATCATTTTGGGCAAAAAAGACAGCCACTTTTTTAATCTTGGGATCGATTTTTAAAGCGGTTTTAACTGCATTGGGAGCGACCACAGCCACAGGAGCAGACACCCTACCCACATATTCACCGATCTGGGGGATACCTTTAGCCGTGTTAGACGGGCCGAGAATGGGAACTTTGGCTCGATCGGCGATCGGACTAGCGGCAAAAGCTTGCTGGGACAGAGACGGACCGAGAATACCCACCACCTTATCTTGAGTGATTAGGGTATTAATGGCGTTGATCGCCCCCGGTTCATCCCCGGCCACATCCTGGATAATAACTTTAATCGGTGTTCCATTGACTCCGCCCTTTTTATTAAAATATGTTTCAGCCATCTTGACACCGATCACCTGTTCCTGTCCCAATAGGGCGAGATTGCTAGTTTGAGCCAAAGCTGCACCGATGGGAATAGCAGCAGTGGCGGCGTTTTCTGCGGGACTGGGGTTAGTTTGACTGGTGGGAGTGCCGGAATTACAGGCCACCACTAAACCAAAAGTGACTAGGGATAATATTAAGGGGATTAATAAACGTTTTCTGAGCATCTTAACTCTCCAGGAGGCTGATATTGTTGATGACACTATTATTTCGCTAATCGGGTTGATTTCAGCGATAATTCTCGACGCGATCGGACTGGATTTTGCTCCCTTATACCATTTTTCATAAGTAATGGCAGAGATGGTTAATCGCCCTAACCCCCCACCCCCCCAACCCCCCCGACGTCGGGGGGGCAAGGGGGGGTAAGATGCCTGCCAAGAATAAAGAAAAATGGTATTAGCGCCCTTTCTTTCCCCTAATTTTGTCGATTAACCCCCCGTCTCATACTAAATCCTGTTTAAAAGGCATAGGAGATTGGGGTGTAGGGTGTGGGGTGTGGGTTGTGGGGAGAAGGGAGACACAATTCATAACTTGAGAGTTAATCACACTATTGAAAACGGATTTGGTCTCACCTCCGTTTTCAGAAAAACGATTTGCCTTTTCTGGTTCTGTCGCCTAACCTAGTAGTTAGGGAATTTATTATCGCCTTTCCCGTCCACAAACCCCAGCAAGCGAAAACATCCATTTAAGATTATGACTAACCCCGTTATTCACGCCTTTTTCCTCGGACGAGCGATCGCTGAAGTGGTCAGTGAACAGCTAGAAGATGCGTTTACCAACGCTTTAAGCGAATTAGGCAAATTTGATGCCGAACAACGGGAAAACCTGCGGCAATTCGTCGAAGAAGTGCAAATGAGAGCCGATCGAGCCATGGAAAAGGGAGTATATACTGGTACAGACTCCAGTGGTTCCTCCAGTGCCGATGTGCAGGAAAACATCGACGAAATGCGGGCCGAAATCGCCCAATTGCGCTCGGAACTAAAAAACTACCGGAATTAACCCAAAACCCTCTTTTAGTCGCTTTAAAGCCCCAAAAATTGCGTGTCAGCCCTTCTACCCGTCCCCGTTACCCTAGAGTTAAACCCAGCAATGCCGGCCCTCCAAGTCGCCAAAAATAGCTATCGTTGGAATCGAGAAAACTATTCCATCAATCGTCGTCGTCTAGATATTTGGCGATTCGTTCTGACTGTACTTTATCAATTCTGGCTCAACGGTAAAAAATGGAGCTATAACGGCGGCTATAGCCAGGAAAAACTCGCCAGCAGACGCAGAAAACAAGCCGCTTGGATTCGGGAAACCATGCTAGAATTGGGTCCAACTTTTATTAAAGTCGGTCAACTGTTCTCCACCCGGGCCGATCTTTTTCCCCTCGAATATGTGGAAGAACTCTCGAAACTACAGGATCAGGTTCCCGCATTTACCTACGAACAGGCCAGCAAAATTATCGAGGTATCCCTCGGTAAACCCCTCAATCAACTCTTTAAAAGCTTTGATCCTATTCCCCTAGCAGCCGCTAGTTTAGGGCAAGTTCACCGGGCCCAACTGAAGAGCGGGGAAGATGTGGTGGTCAAAGTCCAACGGCCCGGATTGAAAAAATTATTTAGTATCGATCTGACCATCCTAAAAAAAATCGCCCAATACTTCCAAAATCATCCCAAATGGGGTAAAGGTCGCGATTGGACGGGTATTTATGAAGAATGCTGTAAAATTCTCTGGGAAGAAACCGATTATCTCAATGAAGGTCGTAATGCCGACACTTTTCGCCGTAATTTTCGCGGGGAAGATTGGGTGAAAGTACCGAAAGTCTATTGGCGCTACACCTCTCCCCGGGTTTTAACCCTAGAATACCTCCCCGGCATCAAAATCAGTCATTATGAAGCCCTAGAAGCGGCCGGACTCGATCGCAAATTGTTGGCTAAACTAGGGGCAAAAGCTTATCTAATTCAACTACTCAATAAGGGCTTTTTTCACGCAGATCCTCACCCCGGCAATATCGCCGTTGATAGTGACGGTTCCTTAATTTTCTACGATTTCGGCATGATGGGACAAATTAAGACCAATGTGCGCGAAAAATTAATGCAGACTCTCTTGGGAATTGCCCAAAAAGATGCCGATCGCGTGGTCACTTCTCTGGTGGATTTAGGAGCATTAACTGCTAATGGTGATATGGGAGCAGTGCGGCGATCGATCCAGTATATGCTCGATAACTTCATGGATAAACCCTTTGAGGAACAGTCCGTGGCCTCTATCAGCGATGATCTCTATGAAATCGCCTACGATCAGCCTTTTCGCTTTCCCGCTACCTTTACCTTCGTCATGCGAGCATTTTCTACCCTGGAAGGGGTAGGCAAAGGACTCGATCCCGAATTTAACTTCATGGAAGTGGCCCAACCTTTTGCCCTGCAATTAGTAAATGATATGACAGGAAATAATGGCAGTAATATCCTCGATGAGTTAGGACGACAAGCAGCCCAAGTGAGCAGCACCGCCCTGAGTTTACCCCGACGCATCGATGATACGATCGAAAAATTAGAACGGGGTGATATCCGTGTCCGGGTCCGTTCCAGCGAATCCGATCGACTTTTGCGGCGATTGGGTATGATTCAAATGGGAACCAACTATACTTTACTGGTCAGTGCTTTACTTATCTCAGCGACGCTTCTATTCGTCAGTGGTTTTGGTTGGTTAACTTTAGTGCCGATGGCGATTTCCCTGCTGCCGGGGATAGCTCTTGTGAGACTTTGGCGAAAAATTGAACGTCAGGATCGCATGATGTAATTGATTGCGGGATAATAAATATTGTGTTAAAAGCAGAAATTTCGATGAACAATCTTTCTTTTGGAGGAATGACCGATCCTGGTGTAGTGCGATCGGTTAATCAGGATAGTTATTATATCGACCCCGATCGGCGCTTTTTTATCGTTGCTGATGGTATGGGAGGTCATGCGGGGGGCCAGGAAGCTAGTCAAATCGCCACTGAAACTATCCAAGCTCATCTAGAAGAACACTGGAATTCGCCCCTGACTGCTGGGGAATTGCTACAGGAGGCAATTACCGTCGCTAACGAGAAGATTATTGAAGATCAACTGAAACATCCCGAAAGACAGGACATGGGGACAACTCTAGTCATGGCTATCGTCCGAGATGATGGCTCTTGGTACACCCATATTGGTGATTCCCGTCTCTATCGCTTTCGTGAGCAAAAATTAGAACAGGTGACGGAAGATCATACGTGGATAGCTAGGGCGATAAAAATGGGCGATCTGTCCGAAGAAGATGCGAAAAACCACCCTTGGCGACATATTTTATTTCAATGTCTCGGTCGTCGCGATTTGCCCCCAGTGACGGTATCTCCCCTCGATCTGCAATCCGGCGATAGTTTAATTCTCTGTAGTGATGGTTTGACGGAAGAACTGTCCGACGAGGAAATTAGCGATTATTTGCAAACCGGTGCCGATTGTCAGGAAATTGTCGAGAATTTAGTGGCAGCGGCCAAAGAAGCCGGCGGTTCTGATAATATCACCGTGGTCATGGTCAGCTGTTGACTATCTTGGGTTTGGGGCAAAAAGTTTCTCGTGGGGATGTGGGGAAGTGGGGAAGTGGGGAAGTGGGGAAGTGGGGAAGTGGGGATGTGGGGAAGTGGGGAAGTGGGGAAGTGGGGGAATTTCAACTAACACCCTATCACCCTAAAACCCTAAAACCCTAAAACCCTAACACCCTAACACCCTAAAACCCTAAAACCCTAAAACCTGCCGATCGCCGATCGCCTCATCTCCACAAGCAATTTAAATGCGTGGGCAGCTTACTCGATCGCTCCTGCTTGTTGTAATAAAGAAACGATCGCCTGATGGTGATTAAATTTAGCTAACATTAAAGCGGTCATTCCCCCTTGATTTTTCTGATTTAAGTTCACCTTTCCCCCGTCTAACAAAACTTTAACCGTGTCGAGACAACCGTGATAACTCGCCCACATTAACGGGGAAGCGCCGCTAAAATCGAGTTTATTGACATCGGCACCGATATCGATTAACCAGCGCACCAATTGACTATTATTGTCCTCACAAGCTTTCATGAGGACGGTTTTGCCATCGGGATAAACGGCGTTGGCATTAGCCCCGTAGTCGAGGAGATAACGGCAGATTTCCGTAAATTGGCGCTGTAAAGCTAAAGTTAACGGTGTTTCTCCCTGCTGAGTTAGGTTAGGGTCGGCTCCCTGTTTTAACAATTCTAAAACGATCGCTTCGTATCCCTGCACCGTGGCGATAAGCAAGGGTGTATCACCAAAATGGTTGCGGTGATTGACAAAAGCGCCAGCTTGTAGTAGGGCCTGAACGATCTCTAAATGTCCTTCGATCGTGGCTAAATGCAGGGCCGTTTCCCCAGCCTGATTTTGATTGTTAACACGGGCCCCCTGAGCGAGTAAAAGTCGGACAATATCGAAATATCCCTCAGCAGCGGCGATCATCAGGGCAGTTTCTCCCTCCTCCGTGCTGATGTTTGGATTGGCTCCCGCTTGCAGTAAAGTTTGTACGCTGCCGAGATTTCCCCTCTCTACAGCCAAAATTAGGGGAGTTTCCCCGGATAAAGTGGGAGAATCGAGGGGCATACCACGGTTAATAAACAATTCGAGGACTTCTGGGCGATTAGCGTTGAGAGCCTCTAACCAAGCTTCTTGACAGATTTCTTCATCTACACCACGATCGAGCAGTAAATGGACAATTGCGGCGTAATTTTGTTTGATCGCTACAGATAAAGCCGTATCTCCATCCTGATCGCGCATATTGACCCGAGCGCCGGCGGTTAATAACTGTTCTGCGATCGCTGTATGACCCTTATAAACGGCGATCATTAGTGCTGGTGTACCATCTTGATTGACCTGATTGACATTAGCACTGGCGGCGATTAATTGAGCAAGGATTTCACTGTGATTGAGGGCAGCCGCTAACATGAGAGGGGTTAAACCTTGAGGTTGTTTACTTTTGTTGATATCAGCCCCAAATTCTCGCAAAATTGCCACAATTTCCCCATAACCCCCCTGCACGGCATAGATTAAAGCCGTAGTATTTTGGCTATCGGTGGCGTTGACATTTGCCCCCTGACTCAGTAAAGCTTGAACCCGCGCGAGATTGCCCTGACGCGCCGCTTGTATTAACAGGATATCCCAATTAGAAGCCATTAACAGTGACCGATCGGCAGAAAGTATTTTTTCTATTATCGATCTTTCTAGACAGGTAAACGGACAGAAACGCTAGTACCCCGTTCTAATTCTGAGGTGACGGCAATAGTTCCCCCATGAGCATCGATAATGCGACGGGAGAGATAAAGTCCTAACCCATTGTTGGAACTGTCTGGGGAACCGGAGTACAGGCGCTCGAAAATCCGGGGTAGTTCTTCTGCTGAAATGCCTATACCAGTATCCTCGACGACAATGGTGACAAAAGTATCTTCCTCTGTGGCGGGGATGAGATGAATTTTCACATCACCCTTTTGGGTAAATTTAATCGCATTGCCGATGAGATTGGTTAAAACGCGCCGCAGTTCCAAGCGATCGCCAGTTAGGAAAATTTCCCCAGCATTTTCGGCATTTAAGCTTAATTCTAGTCCTTTTTCTCGGGCAAGGGGAGTTAACTGCTGACAGACTTCTTCGAGAATATCGATAATCTTTAATTTAGTAAAATTAAGTATCTTTTCGCCGTTTTCATAACAATAAACTTCCAAAAGATTATTAACCATTTCCAAGAGATTTGTATTACTGCGAATAATCACATGAATGACTCGACTCATTTCGGGAGTAATCTCACCGTATAAACCTTCTTGAAATAGTTCTAATATGTGATTGACAGACACTAAGGGAGTTCGCAAATCGTGGGTCATCCTCGAAACAAAATCTTCTTTTTGTCTAGCCAATTGCTCTTTTTCTTGTTTGGCAATCGTCACTTCTTGTTCCGCTTCATAGATGCGTAGGGCGTTTCGCATCGCTTGATTTAAGCGCAAGGCAGAAAGACGAAATTTACTCAGATAATCGGAAGCACCGGCTTTCATCATATCTACGGCAATTTCTTCGTCTCCGTGACCGGTTAAGACAATTAGGGGTATTTTAAGTCCCTGTTGCCGAATTTCCCGCACCAAAGTCAAACCATCTCCATCGGGTAGAAGATAATCGATAAACATACAGTCGAAAAGATTATTGGACATCTGTTCTTTAGCCTCTTGATAGTCAGCGGCTTCTGTTATTTCTATCGCCATCTCCGATGTTCTTAAGAATCGGCGCACGGCGATCCGATCTATTTCATTATCATCAACAATTAGAATTCTTAACTGGTTTAACATTGCCAATTTAAATCTGAATTTCATTACTGTCTGATCTACCCTGATAGAATACCTCGAATCGGGTTCGATGGTCAAGACATTTTCGAGGTCGATTCTTACAGCTTTTTTCTTAAAGATGAAGTATAACCTAATTTGCTATTGACGACCGAATCGTGACGACTGGCCCCCCAAAACGAAAAATTAGTACCTCACTATTAAGATGACTGCCACAATCGGAAACAATACTTAGGGTCTGCTGAATAAATCTAAAAACCTTTTTGGATAAGACTTTTGGACTTTTTTCCCCTCAAAAAGTGCCAGCCATTGCGGGGATCGGGGGGAAAATTCCTGGACTTTTTCCCTGAAAATTAGGTAGTTGACCACCTAAAAATCGATGAAACCCCACACCCCACACCCCACACCCCAGACCCTGCCCCCAGGAAAAGCTTTTTGCCGCAAACCCTACTTAAACAAAATGGCAATGCTTCAACAGAGCTCCTTCAAGTAGGGGATGATATTCTTTTTCGGAGATAGTATAGGCCCCAAATCTAGCCAGATGGGGATTTTGCATTTGGGCATCAAATAGACAGAAATCCCGTTCTCTGAGGTGTTCGACTAACTTGACCATGGCTACCTTAGAACCATCGGGAATTTTATAAAACATCGATTCCCCGATAAAAACCCCGCGAATTGCCAAACCTAAAATCCCTCCCGCTAATTGATCCCCTTGCCAAGTCTCGAAACTGTGGGCCCAACCAGCCTGGTGTAATTGCTGATAGATTTGGATTAACTCCGGGGAAATCCAAGTCAGCGAGCGATCGGCACAACCGGCACAAACCCCAGCAAAATCGCGGTTAATAGCCACGCTAAAGCGATTTTGATTCAAAACTCGTTTTAGGGACTTGGGATACCTAAAACGCCGATCGAGGGGGATAAGAGCGCGATTTCTACTAGAATACCAATCCAATCGACCCCCCTCATCGGCCATGAGAAAGTAACCGCGTGCGTATCCTTGTATAATAGAGGCGATATCCACGACTCCCCCCAAGAATTCAGTCTCGTAGCCTGATCATTCTCTAATTATGCCTGATCATCCCGCACCAATTCCGCCTATCACTTTACCACCGATCGAAAATCCCCAACAGGAACAAACTTGGCTGCGCACCGCTTTACATCGTTGGTTAGATGCAGAATTTATTCCCGAAGCTATTAATGAAACTATCGCTGAACGTGCTAGTCAAATTTTTCTGCGTCAGCGTTTGGAAGGGGAAAACGATCTCGGTAACTTGGTGATTGCGATCGTTACCGAGATGCAAGCTTTTGATTTCCGCGAAAGTTTTTATAGTGAATTTGCCATCGCTAACGCCGTCAGTGATTTAATTTTAGATAGTTTGGGGATCGATCGCTGTTGTGGGCAAAGTTAGACAGTTTTTCTCTGTTACTGGAGTTTAATTTCTATTAGCGCCCCTGCTAATTTTTTTGTACGAATGGGGTATTGCTCATTTAAGAAGTTAACAAAATCTTCTTCGGGATGTGCCACGACGATATTACTATAATTTTGGGCTAATTCCTTGAGATTGAGTTTTTGCCGCCAGGATTCCACATCGCCATTCTGAAATAATTGAAACTTAACTCGATCGTTAACTAAATAGGATAATGCCAAAAAGAAACTAGGGGTATTATCGCTGATAACTATCGGCTTGGTCATGGAGTTTAAAACAGGGGCGATTTCTAGATTGGCTCCACTGGCTGTACCTCGTTGATCGTCTAAACCCGCATCAGGAGTTAACCCCAGAAATACACCAGATACTATACCTAGTAGCAGGAAAATTAGCAAGATTTGTTGTCCTAAATAGTGCAGCCAATTTTTTGGGGATTTTGAGCCGATATAACTGGCAATCAGGTAGGATATAGCCATCTGCATTCCCAGAAAAACCGGTAGATAATATCTAGCTTGTAGGGAGCGGATCGATGGTTTTAATAAATCAGGTACAATTTGAAACAGTGTCGGAACAACAATCAAAGTTATGAGGAATAACCAAACTTTCGGCGATGCGTATCGGATGAGATGATAAAGAGAATAGACCACTAACAATAATATTAATAGATGAAAAGTCGATTCTAATTTTCCTTTGCGGTGAAAGAAATCCACAAATACATGACCAGTATGACGAAATAAGGTTTGAGATATTTCGATGATATTAGTCTTAAACTGTCGATAGTATTGGGTATTGCGATCAATTTTGTCTAGGTTGCTAAAAATCACGAATAGCCAAGGGCTAAATAAAACTAAGCTGCCAACAGCTGCCAATATATAGCTAACAACTGTTCTTGTAATTTTCAATCTCTCGAGAAGAATCACATATAAAGCTTGGGCGATGGCGACGGTAGCAGAAAATAAATGAGTATAAAAAGTCAAGGCTAAACTCAGGCTATACCAGAGCCAACTTTTAAGCGTATTTTTACGGATTGCTCGTAAAAGAGCAATTCCTGATAAAAGAATTGTCAATGTCCAGAGACTATACTGGGTGGTATTTTGAGCCACAAGCATCTGAAAGGGAGAAACAGCGAATAAAGCGATCGCTATCCAGCCTGTTAGGGAGGAATCGAACAATTCTAGGCATAACCAATAAAGGCAAGGAATGACTAAGATACTTAAGAAAATCGAGAAAGTTCTGGCCGAATGTTCGATGGGGATTAACTGCATCCAGAAACGCGCTGACAAATGGTATAGGGGAGGATGTTCTGGATTCCCCATCAGAGAACGCAAGGCATCGGATAGAGAGCGTTCGGAATGAGGATGTTGAAAATATTGTAGGTCTTTCCGACCAATAATTTCACCGTTGAAAGCCTGCTCCCGCACGTCTTGAGTCGTGTATCCCGAAAAACGCATAATACTTCTCACTTCATCGGCACTATAGACTTTTTGCTCTATATGAAAAAACCGCAATCCCATACCGATCACTAAAATAGTGATAATCAAAAACTTGCCGAAATTAGCGGCCGATCGATCGGGTAAATATTTTTTCTGGTCTATCATAAGTTTATTTGTCCGTAGGTCATCAATCGACAAGAATTAATTGATAGTTGTTGGGAAAGTTTAATTGATTTCCAACCCAGCGATCTCAGCGATCGTATAAGCGGGTCTGCCTTTAACTTCTTCGTAAATTCGCCCGATGTATTCCCCTAATATGCCAATACTGATCAATTGTACCGAACCCAAGAAAAACACAGCGATCAAGATAGTAGCTAAACCAGTAACGGGAGATTCGGGTTGCTGTAAGCGCCAGTAGAGAACCAGTAAAGCCATCAACAGGGCAATTAAAGCAGAAAATAAGCCTAAATAAGTGGAAAGACGCAGGGGAATCTTAGAAAAAGACACCAAGCTATTAATCGCTAAAGCTAGGGATTTTTTAAAAGTGTACTTGACTTCCCCAGCAAACCGGGGATCCCGCTCAAATTTAACAGCAGTTTGTCGGAAACCAATCCAAGCGCGCAAACCGCGAATATAACGATTCCGTTCTGGCATAGAATTTAAGACCTCCACCACCTGACGATCCATCAGACAAAAATCCCCCGTGTCCGCAGGGATATCCACGTCGGCTAATTGTCTCAGCAATCTATAGAAAACGTAGGCAGTTAGGCGTTTAAACCAACTTTCTTTTTTCCGTTTTGTTCTCTGGGCGTAAACCACATGATAACCTGCTTGCCAAGACTCAATCATTTTGGGAATCAATTCTGGTGGATCTTGCAAGTCGGCATCGAGGACAACAATAACTTGACCCCTAGCAAAATTAAGTCCTGCCGTTACTGCAGCCTGATGGCCAAAGTTACGAGCAAAGCTAATGTAACAGACCCTAGCATCTCTTTCCTGTAGTTCCCGCATTAAATTTAAGGAACGGTCCCGACTGCCATCATTAATCAGAATCAGTTCCACAGAATCATCTAAACTATCCATGACGTCACTGACACGGCGATAGAGTTCTGGAATGGTTTCTTCCTCGTTATAAATCGGGATAATTAGCGAGTATTTCGGCATTTTCGAGAGTTTGAACGGACAAAAGCCGTGTTTTTATGGCGGCTGCTACGCTAAATATTCTGCTAAAGTATCCCTTTTGTCAACTTAATAGATTACTGCTAGACAGTGCTTTTAAATTGCCAAGGAATGATCGACCATTGCTTGCCGACGTAAACAATTCCAGTAGGCTGCATAGAGATCCGTCTGTTGACCGCGCAGGGAAGCGATCGCTGGTGCGGCAGGAAAAGGCCAGAGACGATCAAAAACCACTTCCCGATGAGCCAAACGAAACTGTAGCAAATAAACAGAAGCAGGAGCCTGTAAATTATCCAGTAATTGCGCTGCCAGCCGGTGTAAAGACTTAAGACTCTCTCTTTCTAGACTAATCGGTTGACTGTAGGCATTAGGGATCATACCCTCCCCGATTACCTCACCGTATTCTAAACCCTTAGATGTCACCGTGATCGGCAACCAAAGATCCCCAAAAGAAGAATCTCCCTGACTGGTTTTATAGTGCAGGGTATGGGCAACCCAAGCGCGTCTTTCCTCGATATCCCGACAAGCTTGATAAACTTTTTTACCCGGAAAATTCACCCAATTGGGCAATTGAATTGTTAAGGGACACCAGATTAAATTATTTTGGCTGGTTTTACCCGACTCCATTTTTGACCACAAAGAAGCCGTCCCCGTCACCTCCACCGCCAAGGATTTAGGAACCGCATTTTTTAAGGCAATCACCATCTTTTCGGTAACGGGCGATAGCCGAGACATCTGACCACTGGCTTGAGCTTCGGCATTAACGAGAATGATAACTTTGTCCATTTCTTCTTGTGGGTTGGGTGAACTTGAACGATCAGCGGTGAGGTTGGTTAAGAATGCGAACTGACTGGGGTTCAATGCTTCTGTAGTCGCCATGGCAAAAGCTATTTCTCTGGATTTTAGCGTATTATACAGGAGCGTAACTATTTTTTACGGATTTTTTCAACAACAAGCATCTTCTAGTCGGGATTTTTCTTCTCCCCCTCATCGAAAAATTGGGTCTGAAACCCCGCCCTTTAGCGATAGCGGAGGGCGGCTTTATATAAGTCAGTGAGAAACAATTAAACCGTTAGAACGACGGATTAACTGAATCTTGCTAACAGCTATCTGTCCCAATCGTTGACCATTGGCATCGCTTACAGATAACTGTTTTTCGGTATCTCCACTAATATAACCAATTCCTTTGGGAGAAGAAACTAAATCTCCTTTACGGAACCCATGTCTTGTGGTAGAGCCACCATATTTACGTCGTTTACCACCTTTGGAAAAAACCATCAGGTGAAGTTGACGACGACTAATAGGAGGACGTTT